>JAGLOH010000043.1 GCA_023139025.1 Candidatus Heimdallarchaeota archaeon
TTTTTTCTTCAAGTTTGAGTAGAGCAAGCGAAACAGCTAAAATTATTTCATCAGAACTTAACTTACTAGTTATAGAAGATGAGGGACTTATGGAACATACTTCAGGGAAACTTGATGGTGTGCCACTCAAAGAATTCTTTGATACATTGAAGAGTGTTGGAGATTTTGAAGAGATGGTTCTTCAAGCTGGAGGAGAACCATGGAATGAATACAAAGAGAGAGTATGGAATAAGTTTATTGAAATTGCAGAACAAAATTATGCTCATGATAACATCTTGATTGCAACTCATGGAGGTGTTACTCGATCAATTATTTCTAAAATATTTGGTGTTCCTTTTCTCAAGATGTTGTCCCAAGGAAATTGCTGTGTGAATGTTATTGATTATGAGCAAGAAAGAGAAGATATTTTCATTATTAATCTTCTAAACTATACCTACCATATAACCTAGAATTTTTTTCTTATATAGCTACTTTTATATATGTTCATTTTTAGCAATATTCAGAAATATGAATATTGAGAATTCTGAACAAGAGGTCAGTCTATGAAGGTTGGAAAAGTTACTTGGTTCGCGTTTAGAAACGCGTTTAGAAGAAAGATAGTAGCCATTCTGGCAATTGTAGGTATTAGTATTGCTATTACTATGCAAGTTACAATTAATGCTTTTACAACAGGAATGGATGAAACTTTCGGTGATATTTTTGGTGAATTGGTTGGAACTTTTCAGTTACAAGAGAAAGATACTCCCTTTGCATATGCTTCTCAGTTACCAGCTAATATCACACAGACAATAATGAATTTTGAAAATAGTTCAAAGATAGACTCAATAGCTACGGAACAACTCTTACCCGCTACGGTTAACAATTATACAGACATATTGGGTACGACTGTTTTCGGATCTCCAATGGGGATTAACATTAGAGGAATAGAAAATCTAGAAGAATTTAGTGAGATCTATTCTGAATTAGAAGAGTTAACAGAAGGGTCAAGTTATTTCGAATTTAATCAAGATGAATGTATAATTCCCTACTCACTTTTTGAAAATAATTCTGAAGTATTCGATATTGGAAACACATTTTCAATCATGATTAACACATCATATACTTATGATTTAGAAATTGTGGGTATAACATCAGCTGGAATAGGTGGAATTCAACAGTCCATTATGGTAACAGGTTATGACATTTATGTACCAATTAATGTTACAAATAATGTACTCCATGAGCTTTTAAGAAATGATACTTTGAATCATATGTTTCATTATACACCCTTTGGTTTAGACCCTAATCACTTCAAAATTGATAGTCCAAATGTTGTTGCAGTTCGAACATTAATTGATAATTCAAAAGAAATTAACGATTTCATAGATGATTTAGAAGCTTATCTTGAACAACAATATCCAGGGAAGGAATTTTCTGCACTATCCTTAGCTTCAGCTCTTGAAACTATGGATGATTTAATGGCTACTCAAGATATAGTAATTACAGTTGTAACAATAGTTATCATAATTTCTGGCAGTATGGGTGTAATTATAGCTCAACTAGTTGGTGTCGAAGGAAGGTCAAAGGAATTCGCAATCTTAAAAGCAACTGGTTGGAAAGAAGGTCATATTATCTACTCTGTGATAATTGAAAGTATCACATTGGGTCTTGCTGGATCTTTAGTTGGAGTTATTCTATCCTTTATGTCTATAAAAGGTCTTGAAAGATTAATGTCTACATCAGCTACTGGAGGAATGCCTTTTGTTCCAGTTATAACTCCTGTAATTTTCTTTACTGCAATTGCTATTGCTGTAGGAATTGGTATTCTAGGTGGACTTTATCCTGGAATAAAAGCAAGTTCTGTAAAACCTATGGAGGTTTTGCAGGGAAGTTAGGTGATTATGATGGTAAACGTAGAAGAAACACAGAAATCACTGCAAATTGCAAGTGAAGTAATATCAGAATCAGCTGATCTTATTATTGAGATAAAAGATTTATGGAGAAAATTCTTTGAAGGGACACCTGCTGAAGTTCAAGCTTTAAGAGGTGTGGATTTCAAAGTTGAAAAAGGAGAATTCATCACTATTATGGGACCAAGTGGTAGTGGTAAAAGTACTCTCCTAACAATACTAGGATGTATGGCCTCAGCAACAAGTGGTCAAGTTTACATCGATGGTACAGAAATTACTTCAATGAATCAACACAAACTAAGTTCTATCCGTAAGAACAAGATAGGATTTGTTTTCCAAGATATTTTTCTAATTGATACTATCTCCGCTCTTGATAATGTACTCTTGCCTATCTTACCGTATGGTATTAGGAAAGAGGATAGAGCAAGGGCTATAGAGCTTATGAAGATAGCAGGACTAGAAGATCGTATGCATCACAAACCTACCGAGCTTTCAGGAGGACAAAAACAACGAGTTGCTATTTGTAGAGCTTTGATTAATGATCCACCTATAGTATTGGCAGATGAACCTACTGGTAATCTTGATTCTAAAACTGGAGGAGAGGTACTAGAACTTCTCAGAAGAATCAATAAAGAAAAGGGTATCACTATTTTAGCAGTTTCTCACGATCCAAAGCTTGCTGAATTCTCTTCCAGAGATGTGATGATAACAGATGGTGAAATAACTAGAGATAGGATAAATCCATTCAGAGACATGAATTAAAATAGGTGTAAAAATGAGTGAAAATTCAGATAATGTGATTGAAAAATATGAAGAAAAACTTGCTAGAAAACTAGGTGAAATAGCAATTCTCATTCACTTAGCTCGTTCTCCTGAAGGTTCTCATGCTTATGAGATGCGTTCTAAAGCTTCTGATATTCTTTTTGAAAATCGTAGAAAAGGAATTGAATTTATTCACAATCACTTAAAAGTTCTTCACGATGTTAGGAAATTGAGTTTGATTAACGAAACTGATAGTACGGAGTATAAATATAGAAAGAACTCAGTGGAAAAAGATATTGAAAATTGCCTTATTTTTAAATATAATCCCCACATTCAAAATTTAATTACCAGAGAAGATGAAGCAACAATCAGTAAAGATTCTGATTACATCAATGAAGTAATCGAAGATTTAGAGATAGCAGGACGAGAAATAAAGAAAGCTACTACTATCTGGAGCAATATTAGTGGGATATATCCTGCAATTGATTCTTTAGAAAGAAATGGACTCATTAAGTATCTTAGAAAAGATACCGATGGAGATCGTATCAAAAAAATATACGACATAACAAATGATGGTAGAGCAACATTATCTAAGATTTTGATTTCTCTCGTAGATTTTACTAGTTTTGTTTTCCGAGTTGATGAAAAACATTTTTTGATTAAGAGAGGGAAAAAACAACCCATTATTTTCAATCCTTTTGGAAAAGTGTTTAGAAAACTTGCAGAAGATATTCCTCCTGAAATGAAGAAAGAGCTTATGTTCCACGGAGGTAAACACCATGGAAGACCATTTGCAAGAATGTTTATGGAACACGGCCTACCTTTACCAAGTTTCCGTTTCTTAATCAGACATCCTAATCTGGTTAAAAAACATTTGGACACAATTGAATCAGAGGAAGAGAGGAATTTAGCAAAGGAGTTTCTAAAAACAAAACTATCAGAAAGAAAGAAAGAAATTGAAAGAATGTTAGAGGAGTTAAAATAGATGACAACTATAATACAAGACGAAAAAACACCACATGATTATGGAGAAGATATCCAAAAGAAAATTTCGACCAAATATAAAACAGCAAATCGTTGGTTTTGGTCAGCTTTCTTGCGTTTTCCCTTAAGATATCTGATAGGCACTATTCTAATGGCAGCCAGTACTTACGCTTCTACTAAAGCGATAGCTCTCATAGGAGATGTTATAGGAATCATTCAACGAAATATTGAAGCAAGTGTTCCGATCTTTTCTGCTGATTTCATTAGCACTATAAATTGGATGATAATATATGTGGTTATCACTTTTATCGGTATAGGTTCAAGTATATACATCTGGGCAGATACTTCCTTCAGAGTTCAACGAGATATGAGACAAGAATTCTATGAGGTAATCCAAGATCATTCGATGGCATTTTTCGACGTGAATGATTCCGGAGTTTTACTCAGTCAAGGAATGAATGAAATAAATGCGATACGTATGGCTTTCCATCCTTCATTTAGAAATCTACTCAATTCATTCTTTACAATCATGATTACTTCAGCATTGATTTGGCAGTACGACTGGATTATTGGTGCGGCTTTAGCTTCTTCCTTTGTTTTTTATTTTATTATTGCATGGCTTTATGCAGCAAGAGTAGGTCCAATAAGGAGGAAACTAGCTACAGATCAAGCAGACTTATCTGCAATTTCTCAAGAAATGTTTCGAGGAGTAGATGTTGTTCGTTCATTTGATAATCATGATAAGGAGATTATGAAGTTTAACAATAAAAGTGAAGAATATGCTGTTGATATGAAACGAGAAGGTTATTTGAGTGCTTTTTATTGGCCAACTCTTATTACTATTGTTATTACAGCAGTTGCTTTTGGATACGGTCTTTTCAGTGTAATAAATGGTAGATATCTAAACGTTGGTATTTTGATTTCGGTAGTAGGACTTCTACTCAATCTGAATAGACAACATTTCATGATACCTTCACATTTAATTTTTCTTCAAGCTGGTTTACAGAATGCAAAACGTTTATGGAATCTTATGGATTTCAATGATCCTTTGAGTCAACCAGAAAATCCTGTTGAAGCTGATTGGGATAACGATGTA
Source organism: Candidatus Heimdallarchaeota archaeon (assembly GCA_023139025.1). GTDB lineage: Archaea > Asgardarchaeota > Heimdallarchaeia > Heimdallarchaeales > Heimdallarchaeaceae > UBA460. Next base: position 4,732 of record JAGLOH010000043.1, read on the forward strand.
AGATTCAACGATGTTAGTTTTTCATACCCCGGGACAGAGAAGGAAGTACTTAAAAACGTGACATTCTCAATTCCTTCAGGTGCTAGAGTAGCATTGATTGGAGGTCCAGGATCAGGAAAGTCAACAATTCTCAAACTCCTTCTACGATTATATGATCCTTCATATGGAAGTATACAGATCGATGGAACTAGTGTAGATTCAATGCATACAAGTTATGTAAGATCAAATGTAACTATGGTAGAACAGGATATTTTCTTGTTTTCGGATACTCTAAGAGCAAATATTGCATTTGCTAAACCTGATGCTACAGATGAAGAGATCAAACTAGCAGCTGAAAGAGCACAAATTGCTACTTTTATAGAATCATTACCAGAGAAGTATATGACGGTTATTGGGGAAAGAGGAGTAACTCTTTCAGGTGGTCAAAGACAAAGAGTTGCTATTGCAAGATCTTTACTATCAGAACCTAAACTACTCTTACTGGATGATAGTACAAGTGCTGTTGATATTAAAACTGAACTTCGTCTTAGATATGCGATGGAAGAATTGATGAAAGATAGAACAAGTATAGTTGTAACTCAAAGACTCACGACTCTAGTTGCATCTGATTTGATTATTCTAATGAAGCGAGGAGAAGTTGTTGATATAGGAACTCATTCAGAATTACTTCAAAGGTGTCCTGACTATCAGTTCATGTGTCAACACTTACCAATGTCTGAATCTCTAGGTGAGTGTGAGGATGTTGATGTTGTAGCAGGAGGTAGAAAATAATGGGTCATGGTAGAGCTGTAAGAATGTTCCAAGAAAAGACTCACAAAAGAGCTAGATCAACAAAAGTTTTGGTTAGTAGTCTTTGGATATATATACGTAGATATCTCACCCCACTCATTTTGTCTACTCTGTTGATATTGTTCTATTCTTTAACTGCCTTAGTAAATCCTATAATTGTTAAGAGTGGATTGAATGCTCTAAACGATTTATCATACAAATCATTCTTCTATGGAATTGGAATGTTTTTCACTCAATTAGGTACTGGAGAATTCGTTCAAATTCAAAAACGAGTTGACCCCATTCCAGTCGGAGCTCAGCAATTCCAGCAATTGATTCCTTTAACCATTGCCTTCTTAGCAATCACTGTAATAAGTTGGGTATTCAATTCTCTTTCAACAAGAGTAACTGCAAAGATGAATTCTCAAATGCTTCATGACGTAAGAGGTGATCTTTACAGGAAACTAAGTTATTCCGATATGGCTTACTTAAAAAATGAACAATCAGGAAACATAACTGCGAGGGTAACATCAGATACCACGGAACTTGCTACAGGAATACACCTACTTACAATGTTGGGCTCGCAAATTATTCTCATCATAGGAGCTTTCACTCTGTTGATGTTACAAAGCTGGGTTATTGGATTAATATCCTTAGCTGCAATTCCAATTGCTTTCTTGATGAGTACAGTACTAAGTAAATTTGGCAGAAGAATTGTTCTTAGAATAAGAAGATCATTTGGATCTGTTTCTGGTAAAATGGCAGAAGGAATTAGTGGTATAGCAGTAGCTAAATCGTTTAATCGTGAAGAAGAACTAGCCACTGAACTAAGAGAACTAAATCAGAAACACTACAATTATTCCAAACAATTTGGTATGCTTATGATGTTCATTATGCCGACAATGTCAGCACTAAGTTATCTATTATTCATTGTGATAATCTATGCAAGTGGTGGACTTAATCTTCCACCAGGAGATATTTATTTAGCTGTTAATTTATCGCAACAGTTTCTCTTTCCTATTGTAATGCTAGCTATGATTTTTCCACAAATGGAAACAGCTTTTGGCGCAATGGATAGAATCATAGATGTTTTCGAAGCTAAACCAGCTGTTGCAGATATTGAAGGGGCTAGAGATTTAATGGAAGGAGATGATAGTGTCAGTTTCCAGAATGTAAGTTTTGCATATGTTGAAGATAATTATGTGTTGAGAAACATTAATTTTACTGCAAAATCTGGAGAACTTATCGCATGTGTCGGGCATACAGGAGCTGGTAAAACAACACTATTCTCATCTCTCTTAACTAGGTTCTATGATGTTCAAGAAGGTTCAATTCTAATAGGTTCTCAAGATATTCGAACTGTTAGTCAATCTTCATTAAGACAAACAATTGGTCTTGTTACTCAAGAACCCTTCTTATTTAGTGGGACTGTTATGGAAAATATTCTCTATGGTGCACCTAATGCTACTGAGGAAGATGTGAAAAATATTAGTAAGATGATTAATGCAGATCAATTCATAGAAGCATTACCTAATGGTTATGATACTGTTGTCGTAGAAGGTGGGAAAAAGTTATCTTCTGGACAACGTCAAATAATAACAATTGCTCGAACTATGTTAGCTGATCCCAGAATCTTAGTTCTTGATGAAGCTACTTCTAGACTAGATGCATATTCTGAGAGTTTAGTTCAAGCTGCTCAAAGAGAATTATTCAAGACAAGAACCACCTTTGTAATTGCGCATAGACTTTCTACAATTCGAGATGCTGATAGGATTATGGTAATTGATCAAGGAAAACTTGCTGAAGTTGGAACACATGATGAATTAATAGCAAAAGATGGAATCTATGCTGATCTTTACAAAACCTACTATATCCATCAAGGTCTAGAAGATATTGAACTTTCAGTCGAGGAACTTGAACCTGAAACCTTAGAAAAAGAATTACAAAAACCAATGGTTGTTCCTGCAGGAATGGCTGCTGCTATGCCTGGTCCAGGTAAAGGATCTATGCATGCAAGAAAACCAGATAAAAAGCAAGATAAGAAGCATCTTCAAGAAATGAAGAAAGCTGGAAAAACAGAAGAAGTTAAGAAAATGAAGAAAAACCAAAAACGGAAGGGTGGAGGAATGGGTCATCATTAAATTATCTTTTTTCTTTTTTCAATTTTTCAGTAATTAACACTAATTTTTCTAGACATCTCTGAATGGACTTCTCTTGTTCATTTTCAATTAGTGTTGCAAGAGATTTCTTTGAATCTAAAACAATTAAGAATTCTGAGAGGGTATAAAATAAATCTAAACCTTCCGAGTATTTCAATTGAATTCTTCTTTCAGAGAGATACATTTCCCACATATTACTTCTTATTTTTGAAAAATGCTTCCACCATTTCCAAATCCCAAAACCCCACTCAAAGAAATTAAATTCCCAAACAGGATTTCCCACTCTCACAGTTTCCCAATCTATAATTCCGCTTATATTCATGCTTTCTTTTGAATCAATTAATATTTGATCTTCATGTATGTCACTATGTAACAAAACTGAATCTAACGATACTAATTCTTTCAAACATTCCCTCCATATTTGTTCAGTTTCTTTAGAAATCAGAATTTCTAAAAAAGCTTGTTTGTTTTTATTTATCTGCTGCTTAATAGTTTCTAGAACAAAATTGAATGCTTCATCTGTAGTTTTAGGGTCTAAGAATTTCAATTCCCAATGATATATTGTTTCATCATGGATTTTTCTAGTCTTTATCTTACTAGGAATCTCTTCAAGTGGTATGTTATGCCATAAAGTAAAAAGTCTAGCTAAATCTTCTAATAATTTAGTGATTTCTTCATAGGTTATTTCTTTTTCATATTTTGAGTAAGCTTCTCCCTTCAACCTTGAAACTGCTGCGAACTCATAAAATGATATTTCAGGTTTTCTAACTCTTTCTATGAACCTTGGAATTACTTGAATATTGTATTTATTAAGAAATTCATAAGCAGAGATTTCAGTATCCAACCATTCAATTCCATCAGGATTTCTAGGAAATAAGAATATCAAATCCTCAGTATAAAGAACTAGTTTTCTCCAACCATCAAAATTTGCTTTGAGATTCTCAGCGTTTACAGACATCTTTTTACAAAATTTTCTAGTTGTTGATAATTTAAAACCCCATAAACTGAGTTATCAATTCCCATAGCTCAAACTGTAGAATAATTGTTTTAATTGTTTCTCTCAAAGATTCTCAATATTTCTGGTTTCTTCGATAGATTTATTATCGTTTTAATTTCCTAATTGACTAATGAGTAAAGAATCAAGTCAAGATAATCAACTTGAGGAAGAGGATGTAGTTAGTAACGAAATTCGGAAATTGAATAAGTCTTGGTATACCAATCCTTATTTAGTTGTTGCTAGCTTGATTCTTGGTCCTGCAACATTCGTAGGAGCGTTCTTTATAGACTTTTATACAGTTTGGCATTCTGCAATTCAAACAGTAGTTTTCCTGATATCTGCAGGATTTTTTGTTATACTCCTTTCATATGGATTCAATCTATTATGGCTTTACTCTTTAAAGAAGAAAACAAATGGTGACTATTTTGTTTTAACTGCTATTCAATTAGGAGTAATTATTCCACTTATAATTAATTCAGTAAAAATAATACCATATATATCACTAGAAAAAGCTCAAGGATCTTCGATTTTTCTAGCATTAACTATTGTCTATTTCATTATTGCTGGTATTTTGGGAACAACAACATACTTTACTGTTAGAAAAATAAAACAGCCAATTGATATAAATGATTACATAGTTTATGGAGTAGCTTTAATTCTAGGAGTTATTTTCGCTCTAGCTACATATTATGGGGTTTTCTTCTTTAACAAATTCTCTATAAATCATGTATTTGGATGAATTTTGTCTAAGAAAGATTTGCGCAAAATGTGTTCTAATATACACAAACAGTTTTTTTAAAGACTATATTTAATGTAGATTAAATTTATATCATCAGATGGTGAACAATGGTTATGAATAGAAGTTTCTCAAAGGGAATTGTATTTTCTATTATATTGATAATGGTGTTTTCTACAGTAACTGTACACCATACTAACGCTCTCGCAACTCCAACTATTAATGACAATATCTTGCTTACTAAAAATACTAAAGATGTTAGTTACATTCAAACTGAAACAGTTGTTGATAGTTTCAATCAATCTCACTTCTTTATGCAAATGAACTTCTATAATGGAACCTTTGCAATTTTTCATGTCTTTGAGAATAAAATTAATGAGCTAGAAAGAGATTATTATTCCTTTAATCTTTTTGAAGTAAAAGAACTCAATGGTTCTGTTTCATTATTCTATGCTTATAGAGGTCAAATTTATGGAACAGTGATAAAAGTATATACCTGGAACAATGGTAATTCATCAATAACAACCTTATTCACATCTCATAATGAACATTATAACATAGAAGTTTTTCAAGACGAGGAAAGTTACCATCTTTTGCTTCCTAGTTATTTAAGTGGTGATACAAGAATTAATCATATAAGGCATTTCTTTAATGGAACTGAAATAATCAAAATTCATGATCTTCCATATCCACTAAATGATCTTAGTGAAGTTTTAGTAGTTGAGAATCAAGTATTTGCATTTTATCAGAGTTATAATTTTAATGAAACAGCAGATTCCATAACTCTATATTTAGTTGGAATAACGGAATCTGGTCATTTTAATTCTACAGTCTATGAGCTTGATTTTGGATGGTTTAGTGCTCAGATTACTGTAAGTACGGATAAGAAGTTCTATTTAGTTATGATGACTGAAAATGTTATTTCTGCAACTAAATTTGGTATCAATGAAACAATTGATGATAACTCTTTTAGGCATATTAATCTTGATGATTATTTCTGGGGGACTTTCGAAATCTTCTCCTATGAAAATTACACATACATAGCCTATATAGAATCTGATTTCTTCTATCTTGAATATCCTGTGAGCCCTAGAAGCAGAAATTATGATAACACTGCCAAAACTTTTACAGTAATAATGGATGATAACCAAACTCTACAACAGGACAAAATAGTAATTGATGAATATAGCACAGATTATCCATATGTTTCTTTTAGTTGTTTTATAATGGCTAATGGTTCGTATGCTGGTCATTATTTTTCCAAAATAGAATCAAAGGAAATTGAAGAATACAAATTCATCGATAAATACATTTATTCACTGAAAATTTATACTGACTTAGATGTTTATGTTCCAGCGACACCTCTATTATTTGCATTAAAAGGATACTCATCTTTCGCTTATTTTTGGATAAAATATTGGTCAGCAATTATTGTCCCGATAGCTTTCATAGGAATAGTCTATGCAATCTTTCGGAAGAGAATAAATCGTTCAGTTAGAAAAATGGTTATTTTCTTAACTAGACCTATAGTACCG
>JAGLOH010000430.1 GCA_023139025.1 Candidatus Heimdallarchaeota archaeon
TGTACCCTATTCTTCGAACATTAGAGCGCGATGAGCTTGTAGTATCTGAGAGGAAAGACTCAAGTGGTCGTCCTAGGAAGTACTACAAATTAACAAACAAAGGAACAGAACTATATCAACACATGGTAGGATTCTTCTCTAAACTACTCGAAGCAATCACTCCTTTGATGGATATAGAGATCAAACTCCCTGAAAAGAAGTTCATTTACTGTCCTAATTGTACCAACAAAATTCCACAGGAAGCTGAAGTAAGATTTTGCAACATATGTGGCTTAAATATTGAAGGATTATCAAAGTGAGGTTAAAAAAATGAATGAAAATAATGAATCAAGAATATTGATTGACGCTTTTAAAGCAGAAGTTAAGAAAAAGTTACCCATATGGCTTAAAGCCAAAGAGGACGAACTTAAGGACTTCCTAGATGAGTTAGAAGATCATATTTGGGATAAATCTTCCGAGTTAGCTGAAGGAGGAGATCCTCAAGTTATGCATGTAAGAGAAGCTATTATTCTAATGGGAAATCCGAGAAAAATAGCTAAGGAATTTAGAACAAGAGGAACTCCAAAGTTCTTTGTAACAGAAGAGCTATGGCCCTGGTATTATAGGTCTCTAATTTTTTCAGGAATAGTATCAATTTTAGTAACTATGATTACTATGGCATTTAAGCTAGGAAAAGGTGATCCAGCAGGACTTATTGTAGGAGATGCCTTTTGGGAAATGTTTGTAGGCTTTGCATTTGCATTTGCTGCAATAACATTACTGTTTGTACAGTTATCTTATCATGGTTTCTTACCTGAAGATTTCAAACGCATGGCAGAGGAGGAAATAAAACCCCATGCCAAAAAGCCTAAGAAGAAAAGACCAAAGAAACCCAAAGCAGTCTTACCAACCTCAGGAGGTTATCTCTTTGAAGGTATAGTAGGATTGGTTATAGGTGGAGTGTTAATCTTCTATCCATTTGTAAAAATAAACGAACCCTTCATGACAAATTTCATGGTAGGATTTCCTGAGTTGTTAAAACTAGTAGGAGGAGTACTGGTAATAGGAGGAATCATTAAATTCTCTCAAGCATTGATAGGAAAACGTCTAAGACTACAACAGATGTTCTTAGCTTTACATATAATACCAACAAGCCTTAATCTAGCATTATTCCTACGATTGCATTTCAATCCAAACCTTATACAAGTAGCGCTGCAGAACAGATTTGTAGATGCAAACATTCCACTAATTGTCAAAGCAATTGTAATTGTAGGTGCTGTCTTATCTATCATTGGAATGATTGGAGAACTAGTAAAAATTGCCAAATTAGAAATATATGGTTTCACATATACTGAAAAAAGTTATAGAAAGCTAATCGAACTTGGATAGTTCTATTCTTTTTTTTATTTTTATTTTCTTCCTACATCTAGGAATCAAAAAAATATTAGTGTTAAGTGTTAAAACACTTAATCATTCTTCTAATACTGGAGCAATTGTTGCTGTTACAGCCCATTTCCCTGCGGTCAAAGCCATGGTTGGAGGCATATTCCAATAGAATAAGTCCTTTATTTTCCTAACTTTTTTGATTTCTTCAGCATAAACTTCCGCGAATTCTTTGTTCAGTGCATCAGCCATGAAAAGATTGTATTCTTTATCGGGATCAGTTCTACTCTCTATCTCTGCAATCATTTTCTTAAGAGCACTCTTATAACTTATACCAGCACCATATCCTATAAAACCATCTTCTACTGTACAATGTGCAATTGGTTTCATTTTTAGAAGTGAAACCATAATTCCTTTAATTGAACCACGTCTAACCTTTCCTGTTTTGAAAAGAGTCTCTATATCTACAGTTGTTCCTATAGTATAAATTTTATGTTTGATAGAGTCTAAATATTCCATTATTTCTTCAGCTGATTTTCCTTTCTTTAAGAGCTTCAAAGTATTATAAACCATAGCACCC
>JAGLOH010000431.1 GCA_023139025.1 Candidatus Heimdallarchaeota archaeon
TTAGCAGTTCTAGATATTATTGAGAAAGATGAATCTCTCAGAAAAAATGTTTTGTCAGTTGCTGATAGAATGAGAAGAGGATTGATTGATGTTGGATTTGATGTTGGTGATTCATCCACAGCTATTGTTCCACTAATTGTTAGAGAAAGAAGAAAAACCATGAAATTCTTTCGAGAGCTATTCGAAAATAAACCTAGAGGGATTTTTTCCAACCCTGTAGTTCACCCCGCAACTGCAAAAGGAGAAGAACTAATTCGCTCCTCTTATATCGCTACAATGACAAATGAGATTGTAGATGAAGCTCTGGATATTTTTGAAGTTGTGGGAAAAAAGATGAAAATTATCTAACATTTTAGCTTTGCCTTACCTCTATTTTTGTTTTCTTTTCTAGTTCTTATTACTACAAGAATAAGAAGATACATTTTTTTACAAATACAGAATTATGATAATTCATACTCAAACTTTATTAGTTTTGACATAAAAAGTAACAAGATGACTGAAGAAAGTAAGAAAAAGAAAGGTGGAGTCAAGTACATTCTAATTCTTGGTGTGCTGATTTTTATTGGTGGAATGGTTACTGGTTTAGTTTTCATTTTCACATCTATATTTCCAACATTTAATTTAGATAGAATGTGGACTGGAAATTACATTTTGTTCGGTTCCATTGGTTTTATGATGTTCATTTTCATGCCTGTAATGGTTAGTTGGATATTTAGAAAAAGAAAAGTAGTGTTTTCTTCACTTAACAGTATGAAACTCTCTAAGATTGGTCCTTATGCACCTAACTACAAACCTACTGGTGTAAAGAAACCCAGATTCTGTGAATATTGTGGATATCAAGTACATGCTAGTGAAAGAGAATGCCCTGAATGTGGTGGCCCAATAAGAACCATAAAATCCAGCTATATAACCTAAATCCCTTTTTCTACATTTTTTGTTCAAAACAAATTTTTAAATCAAATCGTTTACTTTTACAATTTAAGCTGTAATTAAGTGACTGAAAAATGTTAGATTTAAGGAGAAAGAAAAATCTTTCAAAAACAAGAAAAAGTAATCTTTCTATTGTGATTCTTGGAATCATTGGGATGTTTACAATTTCATCAGTGTCTATTTTGCACACTAATGAGAAGGAATTCATACAATGGATTCAATTATCTGTATCTAATTTTCAAATTTCTCTTTATGATACCGTTCTTTACATATCTTATCTAGTAATTGGTATATTAGTTGGAATTATCTCTGACAAAATAGGAAAAAGGAAATCATTCATAATCGTTGGAAGTATAGGAGCTGCCACATTTTCAGGATTACTTACAATAGCTCCAAATTATTCAATTCTGTTATTATTCCGCTTTCTCCAAGGAACATTTACAGTGCTAGCTTGGCAAACTTTCATGACAATGACATTAGATCTTTCGACACCTGAAAATAGAGGAAAGAATATGGGAATCTTCGGAACATTTCTAGCTATTTCTATGGGATTAAGTCCTATGATAGGAGGTTTTCTAGCAGATGGAGGAATAAATATTCCTTACTATGTAGCTGTAGCATTCAATCTAACAGCTCTATTCTTGTCAGTTCTAATCTTACAAGAGCCAAGTAACATAAAGAAGAAAACTTCAGTATTTCAAAATCTAAAAGCTGTCAAAGATACACCTGAACTTATAATCCCAGCTGCGTTCAATTTCATTGATAGATTTCATATGGGGTTCATCATTTTTGCCTTACCATTGTTAATTCTTGATGTTTTAGGATTAGAACCTAGTATGCGTGGAATAGCTATGGGAATCTTCGCTCTACCTTTCATAATTCTTCAGTATCCTTTCGGTAGATTAAGTGATAAAGTGGGAAGGTATAAGCTTCTAATCTATGGGAGTATTGGTTACGGAATTATATTAAGTCTTATTGGTTTAGTAGGGACTAGAAACTATGTTTTACTGTT
>JAGLOH010000432.1 GCA_023139025.1 Candidatus Heimdallarchaeota archaeon
GTTTGCTGCATATTCACATGCTACTGCACTAATTTTTGCTATTATAGGTTCTATTTACTTGATTGTCCTGTCTAGAGAAAATATTGGTTTGTTAATTACCACAATTGTCTACTCTCTTTGTTTATGCTTTATGTTTGGAGCTAGTGCAGTTTATCACACCTTGAAAAAAGAAGATTTCGAGGAATCAGTTTGGAGAAAGGTTGATCATATAGCTATTTTCTTTATGATTGCAGGGTCTTATACGGTTATATCGTATATATACACTGACGGTAATTTTAGGTGGACTATTATAGGTCTTCAATGGGGATTTGTTATTGTTGGAACTATACTCAAAATGCTTTACATCAAAGTTCCTATTTGGATAGATATTGGAATATATTTAGTAATGGGATGGATGATTGTAATTAGGTTAGATTATATGTTTAGAGCCTTTCCACTTAGAATCCTTCTACTTGTTCTGTTTGGAGGTATAGCGTATACTGTAGGAGCAATTTTTCATGCATTAAATAAAAAGAAACAATTACCTGGTGTGTTTGTATTTCATGATATTTTTCATGTTCTGATCATAGTTGGAGCTTCTGTTCATTATACTACAATTCTTGAAGCAGTTCTTTAGAAATAGTATAACAAAAGATATAATGATTCAGCTTCCTTTATATTATCGAAGAACTAGGGATATTTGTGAGCCTAAAGTCTAATATTCGTCAAAAAATTGAATATCAATGTAACAACTGTGGTAAGCAAAGGATTCTCTTTATAGCTCCGGCTCTTCAGAGTGAAAAGGTTGAATCTCATGGTTATACTGAATATGCTGATGTTCATATTTGTAAAGATAATGAATTACAGGCGATAAAGCTCTTTGTTGATACCAATTATGATGTAAGAACACAGGTGACTGTGGAGAGTAAACCAAAAACTGAAATCCCTGGAATTACAGAGATGTCTGGTTTTAGTATTCCTGTTCCCAAGAAAACTGAATTCCTTACTGAAATAATTGAACCAACGAAAGACTTTGGTGGATATAATCTTTTTTGTTTAGAGATTAAAGATAAATTAAGGCAACGAAACTATATTCTTAAAACAGAAAAAGAAGGAAAGATAGTAAAATCTATATCTCCATTAGGGTTCGTTGAAATCAAAGCAAAAGTATCTGAAGATACGACTGAAGAATTTACACAAGAATGGTTGATTAGTTTAGCAAACACATTAGAATCCCTTGTATTTTTAGATGAAGAGCTCTTAAGCTATCTAGGCATTTATCTGGATTATATGATTACTTCTAGACCTAAGGAAAAGGAACTCCTAGAATTAAACTTGCTTCTTCATTCCACAAAAGCAATCCCCCACTCAACAGAAGAGCACATCTCAATATTTGAAGAGCACGTGAACGAAATTTATCCAGATTTAAATATCGTAAGTTATCGTATGTACAAAACAATAATGGAATCCTGTTTTAAGAATGAACAACAAACTCTGATGAATGTTTTTGAAAAAATAAGAGAAAAAATCTCACAGATTCAGGGATTTCCATACTTCATATCTGTTGTAAGTAATTTGGTATCTTTTGGTTTTATCAACTTAGAAAAATTAGAGTTTTATACTATAGGATCGTGATTAGATGGAATTCGATAATGATATATTTGAAGGTAAAGAAGCTTTCAGTATTTTGAAATTTTTAAGCGATGAAATAGGACCAAGGGTTACAGGTTCATCTCAAGAAGATAAAGCTGCTAAATATATTTTAAGTAAATTTGATGAATATATTAAAAATAGATCGTCTATTAATACTTATTCTCATAAATTCTATTCAGGTAAAGAAGCTTCAGTAGCTAAGTTACCTGATGGGACTCAAATTCATGGAAAACCCATGTGGATGACAAAATCTACTCCTGGTGAGGGAATAGAAGGTGATGGTTTCTACTTAGGATCTATCA
>JAGLOH010000433.1 GCA_023139025.1 Candidatus Heimdallarchaeota archaeon
AACTATTGTTGAACTTAAAAATTCGTTGTTTTGACTATAAATTTCTATATCATTGGTATAAAATTTTTAAAGAGTACTTGTTCAATATATCTGAATTAATGTAAATTTCTTCTCAAGAGGTAAGATAATGAGTGAAAAACACTATGATGTAGTAGTAATTGGAGCTGGATTATTTGGTATGGCAACAGCTTATCATATAAAGAAAGAAAATAAAAAACTAGAAATTTTGGTTGTTGACAAACTAGCTCAAGCAGGAGCAGGAAATACAGCTCAATCAGCTGCAATGTATCGAGATACCTTCTCCTCCGAAGTGAATTTACATCTAAGCAGTTCTACTAGAGACTTTTATAAGCACGTTCAACATGAGCTGGGCATAGATTTATCTCTAAGAGATGTTACTTATCTATGGTTAATGGATAAAGAGCAATTTGAAGGAAACAAAATTGCAATTGAGACTATGCTAAAAAACAAGGTTCGCATAGAAATATTAGAAAAAGAAGATATTAAACGAAAAATACCTGAACTTGTAACTGATTTTGATGGTAATGAAGATGCTCAAATGCTCAATTTGAGAAATATTGATTTTGGTCTTCTTGGCTATGACTGTGGAGAACTAGATGCAGACAAAATTACAAGAGATTTCTATGAAAATGAATTTAACAAATTGGGTGGAGAAACTCTTTACAATACCGCAATTACAAAACTTATTTTAGAGCCAATTGGTGAGAAACTTGGTATTCCAGGAGAACCAGTTGGATGGCAGAAAAAAAGAATTGGCGGAGCTTTAACAAATACCGGAAGCACAATCAAATCAGATAATTTCGTAATTGCAACTGGTGCTTGGGCTAATGAACTTCTGTTACCCTTAGGAGTAGATAGTCATACCATGCCTGTAAAGAAGTATATATTCAGAATACAACATCCTCAACTAGCAAATTTTCTTCATAATGAGCATTTTAATGGCGAAAAAACAACACCATTTCTCATTTTCCCAATACATGGAATTCATTTGAAACCAGTAAAATATAATAATAGTATATGGATAGGGGGAGGATCATTGATTGGGAAACCATATATCATCACTAATCCTGAAGAAATCACAAAAGAGGATAATCCTTTGAATGATACCCAAGCAAACGATAGAGATTATGAATTTGATAGATACTTAATCTTAGCTGAATATCTTCCTGTTTTAAAAGATCTTCAGTTAACAAATTCATGGGCAGGATTCTATGCAATAAATACAATTGACAAGAACCCAGTTGTTTTCAAAGCTAAGGGAATCAAGGGATTACAAGTCGTAACTTCAGGTTCTGGAAGTGGAATCATGAAAGCAGATGCAATTGGAAGAATAGCTGCAGCTTTGTATAACAACCAAGAACATGCTGAACTATATGGTGGGATTAAATTTAAAGTATCTAGATTAGGATTAGAAAATAGAAATGTTGACAAAGAGGATTTTGTAATATAACATTAGAGTTTTAGAGCAAAATAAAGCCAAAACTATATAAAACTCTAAAATCTTACTGCTCATGGTCTGGATCTCTTATGGGATAGGAATTGTATCTATTTTCTTTCTACTCCTTGGAGCAATTCTTGTGATTGGAAAACAAATACGAACATCATCTTTCTCAGTGTATTATTTTCTGTCAATGATTTTTTGCATTATGGGGTGGATAATTAGTGGTATTTTTGTTGTTTATCTTAGTCAGATAACCAAAGAATCCAATGCTCTATTTGTATCCCAGTTTTCAACAATAATTAGTATGGTTGGAATGGTAGCAACTGTCCTCTTCGTTGTATCGTTAAGCCCCAGACAAATCTATAATCCCATAGTTCTAGCGTTTGCTTTTTTCCTCTTTGGAGGTGTAGTAGGCTTAACAGTTTCTGGCGATTATACTTTAGCTCTCTTGCCTGTTAAAGGAAGTAATTAC
>JAGLOH010000434.1 GCA_023139025.1 Candidatus Heimdallarchaeota archaeon
AAATGCATTCGAAAAAGATGTTTTTACTGGCTTTATGCTATACATGTTTGGTTTATACTCTTTTGTTCAGGACTACTGGAGTCTTGCCCTTTCACTAATTAAATATATAAATGGTTCAATTACATCAATCGGTTTTGTAGATGTATCCAGTTTTCTCTATGGTTACACTCCAAAATTGACATACGGTGCTTCTGTAACAAGTTATATGAATTTTGTAGAAATTGAGATATTCTTCCAAGGTCAATCATTAGAAAAATATGTTACTACCCCAATATCTGAAGGAGGATATACTGGTTTATATCTGCATCCAGGGGTTGATTCTGTAGCCCATTGGAGTGCAATTTCATCGTTTTCAGTTTATCATAAGTATTATCATCCTGTTTCAGAGTATAATGAATATGATACATCAGATAAGGCGAATTATTTTGTTGCTGGAAAACTGCACATAGATTCTGGAATATTTGAAACTGATTTCTTAGATTTAAATCAACAACAAACACTTACATTCGTTTGGGAAATCGAACATTGGGATTTAGATATCTTTACAGGATTGGAGCAAGGATCTTCGAAATATGGTTTCTGGTTTTATGAAGGAGATGTTTTTTCATATGATGATGGAGTTACTACTCTTCTTATTGAAGATTGGTGTACGAACAATACTTTTAGAACATTATATTTAACTGTAGTTTTTGGTTTTGGAAATGGTACTTTTAATATGCAATTATTCTCGGATAAAACTTACCGTCCAGATATAGGTGAAGAACTCTATGTTTCCTTTGATACTTCTTTTACTTCTCCCCAATTCATAATTAAATATCTAACTTCCAACCAAGCTGATTTTATCATTGATTCTGTTGAACTTGGAGGAATTTATCCTGTTGATGTAGAATTTGATGATGGTTCAGAAACTCATGCAGTTAGAGGTTCTGGATACCTCGCAGACTACTATTTACAGGCTACATCTCAAGGAAGTTTGAAAATTGATTCTTCCTCTTCTGATACTTGGATGTCTAGAGATTTTTATGTTTTAGAAGGTCAAAATACAACAATTTCCTTCAGTTACCTCTCTCCTAGATATCATTATGAGCCTTATTGTATAACCATTTACAGAAATCAAGAGATTTATTTGAATATCTCAATTTCCAGTTATAGCTTTAATAAAGAAGAGATCGTGATATCTGTATTAAATAATCAAATATTGGTGACTCTCTATAGTTTCTTAGTTCCTTATTATAAATGGATAAATGTAGAAATAACACTTTCTCCGCTTTTAGTTATAGATACTAAAATTTCTTTCACAGGTGAAAATCTATTTGACTCTGCTTCTATCACCTCATATCTAGAATCAAGCTCATACTATACCATGAAAATATTCAAAGAAGAAACTTCTGAAGGCAACGGTTTATTTTTCCAATATATTTCTGTTTATAACGGAGCAGGTTTCTCCAGTAGTTTCTCAAATGGAGATTTTGACGGATGGACATTTAGCGATGAGGATTTCTTCACCTTTTCTCATGAAGTCACAATTGTGCCAGACACATTGACTGTGAATGCAGAACCTCTTGGTGGATGGATTGACTTTACTGTTGTAATTGATGATGGAATCTATCAAAGAACTACAAGGATGCGTGTTGATGATTTTGAAACTCTTCGTCCTTATCTAATTTACTTGCCCTATGGTTTAGATACTACAGAGATTCATAAATATACAATTTTAGTAGATGGAATTCTTACACTCTATAGTCTATCTTTTCAGCAATCTATGATAATCAATGACTGGCTTGTTACCAAACCTATAGATAGTCAAAATGAAGAGATTTTAGAAGAATTCACTCAAATGGGGTATCTAATTGAAGATTTTGAAACGGATATCTTTGATGATATAGATATTGTTGAAGATCCAGAATTTTATTCAGGAAATGTTGGTTA
>JAGLOH010000435.1 GCA_023139025.1 Candidatus Heimdallarchaeota archaeon
AGCTATGATGTATGCTGGAAGAATGAGTTTTCTAGCTCAAAGCACTGATGTCTATCCTGCCATGGGTATCGAACAAACTAGGATGGCATTACTTCTAATCTCGAGTTTCAATAAGACAATTTCGACTTCTACTGTTTGGGAATATTGGGATCGTATTTACGAGCCAACTGTCTTTTATGTAGGGGAAAGTGACGATCTTACAGCTGAAGAATATTATCAGATTTGGCAGGATAGTGGTGCTCCGGAAGGGGATATGTTAGCAAATAATACTACAATTGAAGGAATAATTGATGAAATTAAAACTTATAGAAGACCGCGAATCAACTCTATGTTTGTCTACGAGGATCAAGAAGTTGAAGAAGTTACTCTAGGATTTCGGTTAATGGGACAAAGATTCATACCTGATTCGTATATCTTTCAACAATTAGTGCACGACAAAGTAGAAGATAGAAAAATGCCAACAGGTTTGGATGTGTTTTCTGTTTTTGGTAGTCCGAGAGCTGATTATTATATGAGAAATGAAAATCTAACTTATCCGGGATATGGTGGACAGATACTTAAACTACGAGCAGAATTTAATAATCTAACAGATTACGATTGGACACAAAATCTATATTGGCTGTGGTTGTACTCTTTCTTTCCATTATTAGAACCTGCTTCTGAAGGCTATCCCGGATTCATGTTGAACAACGCTTGGACTAATAAGGCATTAATGACAGCAATGGGTTCCTGGGCTGAGTTAAGACATGACACGATCTTGTATGCTAAACAATCTTATACAGTAGTACCTACTGGTGGACCTGCACCAAAAATTCCGAAAGGTTACATTGAACCTTATCCTGAAGTATATTCTCGTCTTGCTGCTTTAGTACGTTTAATGAAAAACGGTCTTGAATCAAGGAGTCTTCTAGTAGATAGTTTTAGTTACAAATTAGAAGAAATTGCTGATGTTTTTGAAAAGTTAACTGAACTTAGTATAAAGGAATTACAAAATGAACAACTTACAGAAGATGATATTTACTATATCAATAGAGTAGCAGAATATATAGAGGAAGCTGCAAGTTATGATGATCCAGAATATGATCCTTGGACTAGTGCTGCTGATGATAGAATGGCTGTAGTAGCAGATGTTCATACTAATCCTGAACTTGGCTACGAAGAGGTCTTAGAAGTGGGAGTGGGTAATCCTTTTGTTATATATGTTGTAGTTCAAGACCATCGAGGTAATCTTCGATTAACTAAAGGTGCAACCTTTTCCTATTATGAATTCACTCATCCTATGGAAAATAGATTAACAGATGAAGAATGGCAGGATATGTTAGACAATAATCCACCATCTTTACCTGAATGGATGCTTATCACAATACCTTTGGCCTCTGTAAATGTTGTTCCGCAAGTATCAAGGAAAGAAAAATAGTCAAAAAGTAAAAATATCAGTAATAATACTGTATACATTAACATAAATGGGAATTATAATGTTGGTTCTGAATAAAAAGATGAAAATTATTATTGTTGCTTCAGGCATTATCACAATTTTGATTGCAGCAAGTTTGGGAATTGTTCTTCCCATAGTTATTAATCCAAAGATGACAATAAACTGGAATCCAGATCCTCTAATTGATGAAACAGCATCCACTTATCAAATTAAGGATTCAGTTGTAACATCCTTTGGTTCTTATAATCCACTTCACCTAAATATCACACCTTCAATAGAACCGACTCTAATAAAAAGTAATCTAAGGAATGTTGATAAGCAAGATTTGTATATCTCCTTGAACATCAAACGATTGTTAGAAAATTATGGTTTCGCTATTGTAGATGAAGGTTTTGAAGACATCTATGAGATTTATTCTGGAACGGAAATCCCCAAGTTTATTACCACAGATCTATGTCTACATGCATATCATGTTCTATACGATATTAGCT
>JAGLOH010000436.1 GCA_023139025.1 Candidatus Heimdallarchaeota archaeon
TACAAGCTGAAGTTATGGAGACTTACGATAAAGAAGAAAGACCAACTTGGGAAAAACCACAAGAAGCACAAGCATAATTCCTCTTTTTTCTCCTTTTTTCCTTTTCCGAATAAGCAAATTTTTTAATCTGTTATGTTCTTTCTATATTTGTGAGATAATGTCATCAAGATCACCTCGAAGAAGTTTGATAGGGAGTCATAGATATAGCGTTGTCATTAAATCTACTGAAACTGAATATTCAGCCAGTTTGAGCGGAGTTCTGGATTTTTATGATGGTAAGCATGTTGTGGAAACTCATAAATTTTCTACATTTAATCAACTTGCAGAGACAATAATCAATTATTGGGAGAAAAAATTGGGTTCTGAAGTGAACATTCATAGATTCTCAAATTGGTTATCGGAATACTTTTCTGATATTGGGATATCAAACATAAATTTCTATCAGATGATAGAAGCTGTTAGAAACATAGGGACAGGAACATCTTTACATTCCTCAGGCATTGCAGTACGAGAAGCAAAAGTAAGATCTAATGATTTTGATCCGCTTGATCCCAAACCAGCTAAAGCAACTGGTGCACATATGTTGGGAGAGCTTGTAAAACCAGATGAAGCTGTCATTATAGAAAAAGCTCGACCAGATAAACCACCAGATGATACTGTTGTCAAACCTAGTGAACTTTTCAAAACAGAGGAAACAGTTTCTCCTGAAGTTTCTCTGTTACCACCTGTGAAAGTTGAAGCTAAGGAAGAAAAAGAAGAACCACCTGTCAATAATCTACTCAAACCTAGTGAAGTATTGAAAACACGGGAAACAGCATATGTATTTGTAGAAGAAAATACAGAAGATTATCCAAAGGTATCAGGGGATCCAGTGGTTACAAAACCATTAGAGAAAACTGAAAAAGAAGAACCTCCAACTAGTAATTTGCTTCGTCCAAGTGAATATTTAAAGAAAAGAGATATAATCGAAGTAATTTCAGAAACAATTTTCGCTGAACCCAGCCAAATACCAGAAGAAAAAAAAACTAGAGTAACTGCCCCTAAAAAAGAAATAAAACAACATAAACTAGTTCCTCCTTCAGAAATTTTACTCAAACTAGAAGAGGAAGAAGTGTTGAAAAAACCCTCAGAAGTTGTTAAAGAACAGGAAAAGGAAATTCAACAAGTAAAAACGCCTGCAAAAATAGATCCAAAAGAGCATGAAATCCCTGTGCCACCTTCAACAGGAAAGAAAGAAGTTAAAGCAACTGATAAAATTGAAGCTAAAGCTTCAGTCAAGGAGAAGGAGATTTTACCATTTGAAATCGAAGTAGAGGATGACGGTACTCCGATAGAGGATTTCAAAGCTTTGGAAAAAAGAACAATAGCTGATTTGAAGGTTACAGATATAATGGGTGTTGGCGATAAAATTGCAATGCTTCTCAAAGATGTTGGATATGATTCTTTAGAGAAAATCCTTACATCTACTCCTGAAGAGCTGAGTAAAATCCGTGGAATAGGCATAACATCAGCTAAGAAACTAATTTATGGGGCTAATGCTATCAAAAAAGAAATAGAAGAGTAATGGAGAGATTATTCTTCTAACTACTCTATTTTATTTTATATGGTTCAGAAATAATAAAAAATAAATGTGTAATCTTATGATCAAACCGAAAATTCTGCAAATCATAGGGTATGCTGGTGCCGGAAAAACAACTATAATCTGCTTATTATTAGAGAAACTATCGAAGGAGAATTTTAACTGCGCTACAATAAAATCGTCAAGGCAACATTCATACTCTTTTTCCAAAAAGGATTCAGATGAGTTTCTTAGAGCCGGTAGTAATCTCTCAATCGTGGTTTTAGATAACACCACCCAAATTACTATAAACGAGCAAATTAAGTTAGAGCGGCTAATAACTGAAATTTCAAATATTTCTGAT
>JAGLOH010000437.1 GCA_023139025.1 Candidatus Heimdallarchaeota archaeon
AAGCAAAAAAAGAAAAATTAAAAGAAAAAATTACTTTCTTCTTCTTATTTTCAGAATTGAAATAGCAGCTATTGATACAATTAAACCAAGTATGTAGAAATTAGTTTCTGTTGTAGTTGCTGGCTCTATAAGTGTCCATGTATCTGTGTTGAAGTCGTATACCCAAGTCTCTGCAGGGTAATCACTTGGTGTTGCTGCAACAAAACCTCCAAATAAAATGACTCGATCACTTCCAGAATCATATGCCATTTGATGCCCACTTCTCTCTAGTCCTTCAGCAGGAGATTGCTGTGTCCACATATTTTCATTGTAATCATACGCCCAAGTCTCATCTTGCATTCCTGCAGTGTTTAAATGAGTGTGACCTCCAAATAAGATGATTTGATCACTTTCAGAGTCATAAGCTAGAGCGTGACCAACTCTAGGATCTGGATTAACAAGATCATCAGTGACATTTTCCCACGTATTGCTATTAAAATCGTACGCCCATGTGTCTTTTTGATAAACTTCACCGGTTGGGTCTAAAGGTGCTGTCTTATCTGGACTATGAAATCCACCAAACATGATAATTCGATCACTCTCAGAATCATAAGCCATTTTTGCTGAAATTCTTCCTAATGGAGAAACAGCTGGTGTCATATTAGTCCAAGTATCTGTGTTTAGATCATACGCCCAAGTATCATTATAATTAATACGACCTCCATACGGGTTATAATCTGGCTCTAGTCCTCCTCCATGCATGATAACCACATCAGATTCAGAGTCATAAGCCATGCAGTGACTAGCTCGTAATCTGGGTACATTATTGGGAGCAGCTGGTGTCCATGTGTTAGGAATGTAATCATATATCCATGTTTCATTTGAAGAATAATCTTCCTTGTTATGTCCCCCAAATTGAACCATTTTGTCTGATTCTGAATCATAAACTAATTGAGACCACATTCCACCATATGGATGCTCAGCAGGATTCATTTTTGTATATTCATTTGCACTATAATTATAAGCCCAAGTTTCAAAACCCCAGTACGCGTAAGCAGACTGTGGTGAGCCCCCATATATAATGATTATATCATTAGCGGAATCATATGCCA
Organism: Candidatus Heimdallarchaeota archaeon; assembly: GCA_023139025.1. Taxonomy (GTDB): domain Archaea; phylum Asgardarchaeota; class Heimdallarchaeia; order Heimdallarchaeales; family Heimdallarchaeaceae; genus UBA460. The sequence goes on from JAGLOH010000437.1 coordinate 1,092, forward strand.
TTACGTGGCCATATCTTCCTTGAGGATTAGCAGCATTAACTTGTAATGAAGTGCTAATTGTAAAGAATAGTAGAACTGATATTAGCAACACTGAGATTCCAATTCTTGATTTTATATTTCTTTCGTGTTTTTTCATTTATTTCACCTTTAAAGCTGATAGGCTTTAATAAATTTAAATTCAAATCAAAATATATGAAATATCGTAGAAAAGAAAAACGCAAATGTTTCACAACTATTTCTTAATATTTATTTTATTCTCGAATTATTCTTCTTATATTTCACAATTTCAACTTTTAGAGCTCTAAAGCTCAGTAAACCCTATATTACATTTAATGATATATAAAATTATTGTGAAAAAATTGATTCATGATTTATCGTTATTTGATTTAAGTTTGAAATATATTTTTAGAAAAATTACTATTCATAACCAAGGATTTTCAAAATACATGAAATATCGCTGAAATATATTTAGGAACAGTTTTGCAACTTTTTGGAACTCTTCTTTTACCAATTGGAACACCTTCTGTCTGGAAAATTTATAAAGTAAGCATCTTTCAGTTATTTTGGTTTCCATTAAAAAGAATTTCCCTAAATCAAAAAAAGAAAAATTAAGAGAAAAAATTACTTTTTCCTTCTAATTTTTAGAAGTGAAATTGCTGCTATTGCAACAATTAGGCTTGCAATATAGAAATTAGTTGCTGTTGTAGTTGGAGGTTCTATAAACGTCCACGTATCTGTGTTAGTGTCATATACCCAAGTTTCATTAAGATAATCATTTCGATTAGTAGCTACAGCACCGCCAAACAAAACGACTAAATCGCTCTCAGAGT
>JAGLOH010000438.1 GCA_023139025.1 Candidatus Heimdallarchaeota archaeon
TCTCTTTCAGGCATTCTAGAACTATCAAATAGTCTTGCTATTCTTGAGCTTCCCCTTGATTTTCTCAAAAATATTCTTTGTTGAGGTCTATGAGCCCACGCAAAACCCAGAGCTGGTTCTTCAGGACTTCCAAAAAGAAACTCTTCAATATTCGCAATAATCTGATTAGTTACTACAACTGCAAGATCATATTTTACTGCTAATGCAATCAGCTCTTCTGCAATTTGCATAATTCTTTGTTGTCTCTCAACTAATCTCTCTTTACCTATATATTCAGATCTGAAATGGGAAGCAAAAGAATCAACTATAAGCAGTTTAATGTTCTTTTTTTGAATTATCTCATCAAGAGTATCAACTATACTAAAGAGATGATGTGTATTAAGTGCAGGATTTATGTAGATATTTTCAAGGATTTCCTCTACTTCCAATCCTCGATAAGTTGCCATTTCAACAATTCTTTTCGGAGAAAAAGTTCTCTCAGTATCAATAAAGAATGCATTTCCTTCCAATCCTCCTTCATCAAAAGGAAGTTGAACATTAATACATAGTTGAAAACATAGTTGAGTTTTGCCTGAACCAAATCCACCTGCTACTTCAGTAAGTTCTTGTGTCCAGATCCCTCCTCCTAGTATTCCATCGAATTCTGAGGATGAAGTGGTGATTTTACCCCTTTTACCTTCTGCCTCTAGAAATTGTAAAGCTGTAACTGGTTGGATTCCTAGTTCGTTTTGTGCAGCTTCTATTACTTTTTTCGCATCTTTCTTACTAATTTCAATCTTTCTAATCAGTTCGTCAGAAGTTGAAACAGCAATATTTTCCAAAGTGAGTTTTGACTCCTTTAACTTCTTGAGAATTTGTTTATCTATCCCTTTGAGTTCCATTTTATACAAAGATACTATTTTGTTAAACTAGTTAAGAATTTTGGTTAAATGAGTGTTTTTTTAATGTTTGAAAAACCTAAAATTTTTTAAATTCAACACATGAGTTTATAGTGATTGATTTTGAGGTTAAACCTCTAAACAGATACTTTAAATTAATCGCAATTGAACCACAAATGTTGATAAAAATGAAAGAAGTAGTTCCTGATGTGTATTATGTTGGTGTAAATGATCATTTAACAAAGTTATTTGAAGGGCTTTGGCCTATTCCTGAAGGAGTAAGTTACAACAGCTACATCGTTAAAGGGGAAAAAACAGCTCTAATTGAAACAGTAAAAATACCCTTTATTGATGAATTTCTAAAAAAGGTGGAGGAAGTTACCTCTTTTGATATAGATTATATTATTCTAAATCATATTGAACCCGATCATAGCAGCTCTTTACCTCGTCTTCTAGAAAAGGTCCCAAATGCAACAATTTATTGTTCTAAAAAGGCTGTAGGAATGCTCGATAGTCTTTACGGAATAACTGAAAATATCCATGCTGTTGAAGAAGGTGAAAAACTGGATTTGGGTGGTAGAGAACTGGTTTTCTATATGGATCCTTTGGTTCATTGGCCTGAAACAATGATTACTTATGATACTAAAGATAAAATTCTGTTCTCATGTGATGCATTTGGATCATACAAAGCTCTGGATTTTGGTTTATTTGATGATGAATGTGATCCCGACATTTACTTTGAAGAAACTATTCGCTATTTCAGTAACATAGTAGCAAAATATGTTAAATATGTCAAGAAGGCAATGGCGAAGTTAGCAGGATTAGATATCAAAATTATTGCTCCTGCTCATGGACTTATATGGCGAAAAAATCCTCAAAGAATCATTGATTTGTACATACATCTTTCTGATAGGATGGCAATACCAGGTGTTGTAGTTATATGGGGCTCAATGTATGGAAACACAGCAAAAGTTGTAAATCATGTGGTTGAAGGAATTAAAGAAGCTGGCCTTCCCGTTAAAGTCTTGAATTTCTCTAA
>JAGLOH010000439.1 GCA_023139025.1 Candidatus Heimdallarchaeota archaeon
CTCGTTTTACAAATGAGAATGTCGCTGAGTTTCTGAATTTAGCGTACATGGACAATTCAAGAGCTTTAAGTGAAATTGAGCCGTATAAGAATGATGAGCTGTTCAGCGAGACAATTAGGAGTTTCTATATTCAGCAGAAGGCATTGCTTCTCGAAACTAGATTCTATCAAATACTCAATAATTTGCTACAAACCCAATATAAGAATTCTAAATTTGTTGGAGATCTAAAAGACGAGAAACCTGAATTAACAAAATCTGTAATTAAATTCGCAGTTGAAGAAATTCTCAGCGAGATAGAGGGGTATGTTAAAGATCTTCTAGGTAGATCTAAACGAGAAGAGATAGGCATTTCATTTAATCTGATTGGAATTTATGCCAAAATCTCCTTTGGAGCATATGTCTACGATCTGGTAGATGATGTTAGCATAATGGAGGAGATAATCAAAACACAAAGAATAGATATTGGTGATCCTGAACTCTCCCTTTTACTAGCTAGATATTGGTTGATAAGATGGGGTGAAGAAGAAAACATTGAATACTTGAGATTGTCTCAGAATTACTTCGATAGAGCTGCTGAAGTTTATTTGATGCTCTTCAATAACAGATATGTTCCTATCTATAGCTATACAATGCTTGCTCTCTACCAACTGTATAAGAAGAACATTCCTCGTGCGGAAATATTTCTAATGAAAGCAGATGATGAATATACAGATGCAAGAATGCTCAAGATTTTAAATCACTCAGAACAATATTACTATGAGAAATTTAGAGAGCAAATAGACAAGATAATCAAAGGAGAAAAAGTAGATAGACCTTTAAGATTTGACAAACCGATAAATCCTCTAGATTTTAACTCTTGGATCACTGAGAAGAAGGATTGGAGGAAGAAGTTTCCATTGTTTCCAGAACCGTTCCCATTCCATTTAGAGCAACTAAAGATTCTAGAGTTTGAATTCCTTTCACCTGAAAATAATCATTTCAAAGAAGGAGAAGATAATTTATAACGGCCTTTACAAAGAGATAGTTGAACATGTCTATAGAAAGAAAACGTTATAGATTTGGTGGCTTCACCTGGTTTTTACTCATAATAGTGCTTGTAGCTGTATACTATTGGTTCTATAGAGATTTAGTCATATTCCTAACTGTATCTGGAATAGCGGTTGTTCTTTTTGTCTTTTTTTGGTTCTTATCTCGACGAGGGCTTGCTTCTAAAAGAGCATCTTTATACGGAGATTTAACTTCTCATCACAGTAAAATTACTAAGGGATATGAACAACAACAAAAAGATTACAATGTTAGATTCTGTGATGATTGTAAGCATAAAATAGAAAAAGACTCAACCTTCTGTTCAAATTGTGGAAAAGAAACCTAAAAATTATTTTTCTCTCTCTTTGCCGAATTTAGGGTTGAATGTCCAAATATCATTGAGGATAAAATTGGTTAAAACTGAAACTACAAAACCAATTGTAATTGCTAGATACTCATTCCAACTTAGAGTATCATAGAAGAGATAAACTAGTCCGAGATTAATCACAGTTCCAGAAGCACCAACGACTGCGAATTTTATGAATTGCCAGAAAGTATTGAATTCAACCTCTTTCTCTTGTTTCTTGAAAGTCCAGATTTTGTTAATTATATAGTTGTACACCATAATTATAACTATTGCAACTGCCTGAGAAACTATGACATCTGAAACATTTAGAAACCACACAGTGAAAAGAACATCAGTAAAGCCTGAAGTTTTGTAAAATTCCATTACATCATTACCAAACCACACAGAGAAAAGAACATCAGTTGAACTAGAAGCTTTGAAAATTTGCATCACAAGAAAGAAAATGAGATAGTTTAGACCTAAACCTACAGTACTTACTATAGCGAACTTCAGCAGTCGTAAATTTCTTTCTTTATCAAAG
>JAGLOH010000044.1 GCA_023139025.1 Candidatus Heimdallarchaeota archaeon
TACTGCTATTGTTTTCGCTTTTTACATAGATCCGTTTACCTATTATTGCATCAATTTCTCTTTCTAGTTTTCGATTTATTTCTATCTTCTTTACAATTTTCCAGTCCTTGTAGATGTTGATATTGTCTGATTTTATCATTCTTCTTCAAGATACTGATTACTTTGGACACTTTTATTATCTAACATTTAGAAAAATGTAGTTTTTACTTTACAAATGTGTAGTTCTTCTAGATTCTTCTTTAACTTCTAATAGTTTTCATCATTAAACTATGTTAAAATTGTTTCACCTGCGAAATCATTTTCTTCATTGTCATCTTCTTCAAGTGATTTTGTTTTTCTTTCTCTCTCTCCAGTAACTAAATGTGTTATTCCTTTCTTAATATTGTAATCATATACGCTTTCTTCTTTAATATCTTCTCTCTGATAAACTTTCTTTCTCTCTCATAGATTTCGTACAATGAAGCTTCTTTTTCTCCTTTCTCCTCTCTTCGGTCAAAGTCTTTGTAGATGTACAGAGCAAACAAATTCCCCTTTAAGTTGACATATTTCATATCATAATATTTGCTAAAGAAAATGTTCTAGACAATCTAATCGGTGAAACAGCTCTAACTCTCGTTTGTGAACAAATTTATAGCGAGTTTAATCATTCTGGAAACTATTACTGCATCTAGAAGAATTTTATGATTGGAAGAAACAATAAAATTACTTTTTTGACACAAAGTTAAAATTAAATAACAAAATTAGTATTCTTGTTAAAATGTCTTTGTAGGTAATATCATGAGAATAGAGGAATACGATGTTGTTGTAGTTGGAGCAGGTTTAAGCGGATTGCGAGCAGCTCTAGAGCTTTCCAAACATTGGAAAGTTGCAGTTGTCAGCAAAGTCCATCCAATTAGGAGTCATTCTGGAGCTGCACAAGGAGGTATTAATGCTGCTTTGGGAAATACTGAAGCTGGGCAGGATGATTCTCCCGAAAAACATGCAAATGATACAGTTTACGGTTCTGATTACCTAGCTGACCAAGATGCAGTTTTACTAATGTGCGAAGAAGCACCCAAAATTGTAGTTGAATTTGAGAGTATGGGAGCACCATTTTCTAGGTTAGATTCAGGGCTTATTGCACAAAGACCTTTTGGAGGAGCTGGTTTTCCAAGAACGTGTTATGCTGCAGATAGAACAGGTCATGTTCTACTTCACACCCTCTACGAACAATGTATTCATAAGAATGTGCAATTCTTTGATGAGTTTTTCCTAATAGATTTGATAAAAATTGATGATCAAATAACTGGCATACTGACTTTGAACATGGCTTCTGGGAAATTAGTTGGTTTTAGATCAGGATATGTTATTTTAGCTACTGGAGGATTTGGTAGAACCTACAAACGTTCTACAAATGCTATTATCAATACTGGAGATGGTGTAGGTGCGGCTTTTAGAGCAGGAGTTCCTATTCAAGACGCTGAATTTGTTCAATTCCATCCTACAACCCTATATGGAACTAACATTCTGATTACTGAAGGAGCTCGAGGTGAGGGCGGATTACTCTACAACAATCTTGGAGAAAGGTTCATGTTAGATGTTGCACCTAATGCCAAAGAATTAGCTCCCAGAGACATTGTTGCAAGAGCTATTGATACTGAAATCAGAGAGGGACGAGGATTTGAGGATGCTTATGTTCATTTAGATCTTACACACCTTGGTGCAGAAAGAATTAGAGAAAGATTACCGGGAATAAGAGAAATTTCTATATATTTTGCTGGTGTCGATCCTATAAAAGAACCAATCCCCGTTCAACCAGGACAACATTATTCAATGGGTGGTGTTGGTACAAAATTTGATGGGGATATATGTGAAACTATGCTTTCTGGTCTCTACGTAGTTGGAGAAACAGCTTGCATATCTGTTCATGGAGCAAACCGATTAGGAGGAAATTCTTTGCTTGAAACAGCTGTTTTCGGTAGGTATGTTGGGAAGTTGATGCTAGAGAAAGGCTTGCTAAAGCTACCGGAAGAAATTAGAGTAATGGCAGCTGAAGAAGAAGTTATCAAAGAAATTGAGGAACTTCTTGAGAAATGGGATAACAGTTTAGGTAAAAAACCCTTTGAGATTCAAGATGCAATGGGAATGGCATTAGATACTAAAGTTGGCGTTTTTCGAACAGAAGAGGAGCTTAACGAAGCATATGAGGAGATTTGCAGATTGCAAACAGAGTTTAAAAACGTCAAAGTTTCCACTGCTAAGAGGAAGTATAATTTTGGTTTAATCAGAACACTTGAACTTAGAAATATGCTTGATATTGCAGAAGTCACTGCTTTTTCAGCTTTGTGGAGAAAAGAGAGCAGAGGAGCGCACTCTCGAATAGATTTTCCAAACCGTAATGATGAAGAATTTCTTGTTCATTCTATGGTTACAAGAGATGAAGAAGGAAAATTAACAATAGAAACTAAACCTGTGAAACTTGGTCAATTTGAGGTAAAGGAGCGTGTGTATTAATGGTAGAGATGCAAAAATTTCTTGTATTCAGAAAGGATTCAGAAGATAAAGAAGGCAGATATGAAAGATTCGAAGTTCCAAAGAGAAAAGGTCTAACAATTCTAGAAGCACTCTTCTATATTCAAGATAACTATGATTCGACATTTGCGTTCAGATATTCTTGCAGAGGAGCAATTTGTGGCAGCTGTGGTATGACTGTTGATAAAGTCCCAGAGCTTGCGTGTAGAATGCAGATTTCCACTGTTAAAACCAAAAAGAAACCAGTCAAGCTCCCAGAGTTTAATTTTGGACAAACCTCCGATTGGGATCAGGAAAATGAGATACTTATTGAACCATTACCGAATATGGAAATCATTCAAGATTTAGTTGTTAATATGGATCCTTTCTGGAAATTCTATCGAGAAGTTGAACCTTATTTCACTAGGGATTGGAATGATGAAGCACCTGAATCTAATCAGGGTTCTGATGCCGCTAAATCAATTGAGCATTTAGTCAATTGTATCGCTTGTGGTTTGTGTTGGGCATGCCCTGTTAATGCTAATAACAAAGAATATTTTGGTCCAACTGCTCTAGCTAAAGCAGATCGTTTCATTTCTGATAATCGATTATCAGAAGAACACAGACAAGAAATATTAGACAAAGTGTGGCAAGAAAATGCTGTTCCAGCATGTGAAAAATACTTTGTTTGTAACCGAGTTTGCCCAAAAGGAGTAAGACCCGGAACAGCTATTAATGATATTAGAGACAAGTGGTCAAAAAATGAATGATAAAACTAGATTGGAAAAAGACATCCTAGGAGAGTTAGAGGTTCCTGCAAATGTTTATTGGGGAATCAACACACAAAGAGCAATAAAAAATTTCAAAATAAGTGGAAAAAGATTTTCAGAATCTTTTATCAAGGCTTTAGCTCAAATCAAAAAAGCATGTCTTCAAACTAATTTAGAATTAGATCTAATAAATCAGAATATAGGAAAAGCAATTGGAAGAAAATCTGATGAGAGTAACAAATCTTGTGTCAATTATTGGTTATGATAAAGCTGCAGAGATAGCAAAGAAAGCCCATGAAACTGGAAAAACAATAAAAGAAGCTATAGAAGAAATGGGTTTAGAGATTGAAAATTCAGAGAATATATTAGAACCTAAAGAAATGGTATAGTTTTGCTTAACGTCTCTTTTTCCATACTTCGTATACTATGAAAAGTGAAAAGAGGAATAAGATAAAGGATATTGGGGTTCTCAATGGATAATCCTCGTCAGGTAGAACAATAGGATTCTTTAACGGATATAAATCAAAACTATTAGCATCGCCATCAATTGCATATTTCCTTTTAATTCCTTTATTTGACCAGTAGTTCCCCACTTTAGTCTCAGGGTTGTACCAAAAATTATTTGTTCCTGAGTCTTCTGCTTGACTTGTACCTAAATATGGAATCTCATTATTGATGAAACTATTTCCACTAACTACAAAATGTTTTGTACCAGTTTTTAGATTGGCACCATAACCCTTGTTTTCTAAAATTAGATTGTTTTGAATTATACCTATTACTCCGTTAATTACTTCGATTCCACCATTTTTTTGGCTAAAACAGATTGAATTACTAGAAATTTCAAGATTAGTTGTCCACGCAAAAAGAACACTATCCCCATTATGTTTGAACTCATTACCGATAATTTTAGCATTATCCACACCGTAGAGATAAAGACCGTGAAAATTATTAAAATTGCATATATTATTCTCATAGGTATTATTGCTACCGGAGTCATAGATTCCACTTGCATAATTTGTATAAGTAATATTGTTTTTATCAACAGTGATATTTGTAGAATAATGGGACCAAATTCCATGAATTGAGGAATTTAGTATTCTGTTATTACCTATTTTTGAAAATAAACTATAAGACAACATTATACCGTAAATATTTTCTTCAAAAAAGTTATCTGTTATTGTAGAATTATAGCAGTGCGTTTCTAATATTCCTGCAAAACTCGATTTAATCTGATTCTTTGAAAAGGTACAATTGGAGCTATAGAAACAAGATATTCCGTAGAAAGTTTTCAACATAACTTGATTTTGAACTGTGATATTATTGCAATCAAAAATAATAATTTGACCATATTCTTTATTATCAACAACTAAATTAGTTTGGTTTTTGATGTATCCTAGTTTTAAACCAGCTACTGTGTTATTGTCAATTATTAGTGTATGAATCCGTTCATAAGTGGATGAAATATCAATTCCTCCTTTGTCAAATTCATTGTCGAAAATTGTACAATTGATTACCAGTCGAAGTCTGATTCCTGAAAATTTTGTTCCAAAAACCTTGAGGTCATCTCTTCCTTGAATCGAGTTATTTGAAACAAATACATTGGATACATAATTCAGATCAATTCCACGAAAATAAGACTCTATACTATTTTGGGAAATTATAATATTATCACAATTGGTTATTTGAATTCCTGTTAGCATTTCAACTGGGTAGAATGTATCAAATTGTGCAATCAAATTATTTGAAATGTTTATAGAAATCCCGTTAAGGTTTTGAATTACAATTCCATAAGTTGATACTATTCTACAATGTTCAATTGTGAAATGCTTTGATACATTGGTTATGTATATTGCAATATTTACTCCTTGACCATTTAGTTGGTAGTCTTTTATGATGTATGGGTTTTCTTTTGTACCTGTACCTTCTGAAGCAAAACTAACTAAATCTTCGTTAGAAGTAATTATAATTTCTTGAACGGGGATATAGTCAAAGGTAAAATCTGCAATTTCTTCATTACTTAGAAATCCTACATCAGATGTGATTTCAGGTGAAATAGAAGAAAAAACGTTAATCACAAAACCATATAGTAGTAAGATAGCACAGATACTTAGTAAATATTTTGAAGTCTTCATCTTAACTCAAATCACATTATAGATCCAGAATTTTCGTTGATGATTTAGCTTACATCCTTATTAATTTAGCTCTATTTTGTTAATCACAAATATAAGGCATCATACTCATCCTACTTTAAATGAAGTTGTAGAAAGAGCATTTTATTTTCTTATACTAGTGAAAAATTACCATGAATATCTAAATTAGAAGAATAACTACAATTCTAAATTACATATTTTCTTTAATATATGCAATGCAATCTTCTCTCTTATTATCAATTTCTTCTTTCATTATTGCCTCAACAAGTTTTGATTTCATAGAACCAATTTTTTCACCTTTAATGTTGAAAATCTTTCTTATTTCATGACCATTTAATTCAGGCTCAAAGAATATCAAACCCTTTCTATCCCGCAACTTTGCAATACGGTCTAAGAGAGAATCAAGATCTAAATACTCAGTTTTAGTAGATAATTCTGCTTTAGTCTGTAATATAATATTATCAATCAAATCACTTTGTTCTCTTAACATCTTTCTAATTTCAAAGTCTTGTGGAGGATTTTCTATCATGTCTATCAGAGAATTACGAAAACTAATGTAAGCTGTTATTTCTGTCCTTTCTCTGTTTGAAAATTTATACTTTTGAAGGATTTCATTTGCAATCTGAACTAGATCACTGTCTTCCATTTCTGAAGATTTCTCAGATGTAATTTCTACTAAAATCATGGCGATGAAGAGATTAACATTTGCTGAACCCTTGTTCTCTAGAAATTTTATTTTCTCTTCAATTTTCGTCCATGTATCTTTAGTACTAAAAATTTGTGAGTTCAATTCAATATTTTTCACTTCAGGAAACAAAATTTCCAGTATCCTTAAGTCCCTAATCAGTCTATAAGCTCTGCTTGGAGCATAACTGAAGGACAATTTTAGTTCCTGGAGGATTCTTTCTTTAGGAACGTCCAACAAATTTGTTGCATTTTTCCTTATTCCCTTTTTAATCTCAGAACTAAGTGTAAAACCAAGCTTGCATGCAATTCTTATTGCTCTAAAAATTCTCAGATAGTCTTCATGAAAAACAATATCAGGTTCTCGAGTTGTTTGTATAAGTTGATTTTGTAAATCAGTTGTTCCATCAAAAAGATCTATATAAAAATCTTCAAACATTATTAGAGCGTTTATAGTGAAATCTCTTCTCTGCAAATCTTCTACAATAGATGCTTTTTCTACTATAGGCACTCGGGAAGGATACTCATACCTTTCTTTCCTAGTTGAGTTGAATTCAAATACTACTTCATCGGGAAATCTAACTTGTGTTGTGAAGGTTCTATTACTCATCTTACCAATCTTTGCCCCCATAGTCTCCGCGATTTTTAGAGTTAATTTGTGAAAATCGCCTCTGAAAACTAGGAAATCAACATCTTCAGATTGTCTTTCAAGAAGCAAATCTCTTACAAAACCACCAACTATACCTATAGAGCAGTTCAATTTTCTAGATATTTCCTGAATGTTTTCTATCTTTGATTTAATTTTTTGACTGATATTTGTTCTTACTTCTTGGTTTATCTGGTGAGATTTAAAAATAGTTCCTGATTCAATAAGTTCTTTCCTACAAATTTCAAAATCAGTATCTTTCTTCATCTCTATCAGCAATTAATCAATACAGCTATGGAATATAAGAATTGTTTTCCAATTGATTTCTATAGGTTTTTAAGATTGCAAGTATAACTGATTCTTGATTGAAGAATAAAGAGTAGGGACTGAATGACATTTGAATCGTTCTTATTAGGATTTGAAAATGTTCTATTTTATCTAGCTGTAGGTCTATTAATTGCAGGAGGAATCTTTGTTTTACTATCATTTGTATTTAATTTTCAGAGCTTCACACATGCTCTGGGATTAGGGGATCATGATATCTCTATAGATCATGACATCTCAATGGACCATGATGTTTCCATTGATCACGATATATCTATGGACCATGATGTTTCCATTGATCACGATATATCTATGGACCATGATGTTTCAGTAGATCATGAGATCACATTAGACAAAGATTTTACTTTGGATCACGAGGTAGATTCAGATCTCTCTGAGGTTCATGTAGATGGGATAAAGGATGTTACTCATTCGTCAGCACCAATTTTTCTTATATTATCTACCTATTCTGTAATGTTTGGAATACTAGGTTTATCAACATTGAAAATACCTTCTTCAAGTATAGGCTTACGAATTTTCCGCATTGTAATAATTGTTATTTCCCCATATCTACTCGCTTTAATAATAACTCATATTTGGAAGAAAATTTCAGCAACAACAGTTAAACCAATAGTCAGTGGTGTCCAACTAATTGGAAAAGTAGGAAAAGTGTTTGTTGCAGTTGATTCAAAAGGTGGAATGATTCACGTAGATTTAGGGGAAGGTTTGGGTGAACAAAAATTACCTGCTAAAAGTTTTGATTTCTATAAAAGATACGAGAGAGAAGAGACTGTAAGAATAGTAGCAGTAAAGAATGGTGTTTATTTAGTAGATAACAACTAAAATCCGCTCTTTTTTTGTTTTTGAGATAGTTTTTTAGTGCAAAACTACAAAAATCTTCATTTAGATAGATTAAAAAGCATCCATGTTATTATTTCAACACCTAAGAAATGAGGATTAGAATGAAATGATAATGTGGATATGGATACCAGTAGGATTAGCTATAGTTTTAGTACTATTCGTATTATTTTATGCATCTCGTTATAGGAAATTTACTTCAGATGTTTACATGATACATTTCAGAAACGGTAAAGTCATCAAAGCTGGAATTGGGGGGAAGGCTGTAACAATACCTCTGATAGATGAGGTTCGTGTGGTACCCGTTACAACACAATCAACCTTTCTAGAAGCTAAAGAAAAAGTGTTGTCTAGAGAATTCCAAGAGATTTCAGTTACTGCATTTGTCTTCTGGAGAGTTATTGATCCAGAGGTAGCTTTTTCAAGAACTTCTTGGAACAAATCCTCTGATGCTTATATTGAAAACATCATCAAAAATGCAGCAGAGAGTATTATTCGAACTACTTGTGCAAACATGGCTCTTGAAAAAATCATTCGAGACAGACAAGCAATTATTGAAGCAGTTACTAAGGAATTATATTCCTTAACCAAAGATTGGGGTATGCTTGTTGAAAGCTGTGAAATCAGGGATATTGAAATCATTGATCCAAGTCTTAAAGCAAACGTAAGTGCAATAATGAAGATTGAGCAGGAAAAACTTGCACGGTTAAAAAACGCTGAAATGGAAGAAGTTACTAAAATCAGAGATTTAGAAGTTAGTAGAAAAGTAGGTGTTGAACAGCAAGAAGTTGGCTTAGAAGTTGAATCCAAAGAAAAGGATAAGGAAATAGCAGTTCAAGAATTAGAAAGGAAACGTACAGAAGTTGAAGCACTAACCTATCAAACAAAAATTGAAATTGAGGCCAAAGCTGATGCTCAAAAGATCAAACAATTAGCTGAAGCTAAACAATTTGAAATGGAATCTAGAGCAAGGGGTGATGCTGCGGCTATTCTAGAAGCTAAAATGGCTGAAGCAGCAGGTATTCTTAAGAGAATAGAAGCTCTAGCCAAAGCTGATGGTCGTTTATTCCAAGAAATGATAATAGAAAAACTCCCAGAAATTTATCAGAATTTGGAAATAGACAAAATGATAATAACTGGAAACAAGGACGATGCTTTTTCTTCAATAGCCAATGCGATACTGCCATTCTTACAGATTGTACCTGAATTAGCTAAGAAATCTGAACTTCCTATAGAGAAGAAAAAATAATACTTCTCTTTTTTTACGTTTTCCGCATTATTACAAAACTATTATCTAATCCGATATATTTTTCTCTTGAAATCCCATGATGTTTTAGTTTTGCTATATGTGAATCTTTTTCCAAATTGAAGAAATAAGGTCCATAAATACTTAAAATCCAATCTAAAGCACTGGAAAGTTCAGGAATCATTTGGAAAGCGAAATATCCTTCCGAACTAAGTACTGTTTGTAGAGTTTGAATATATTCTTTCAAGTCATTTTGGAATATGAATTTTGATCCGAGAAAGAGATCTATTGAATCCTTAATTTCAGAAAGTTGAAGCTCTTCTCTTTCAACAAATTGGACATTATAGATTTCATACAGATCTTGTAGTACATTGCATCTGTAAAGCGAATTAATAGGTTCAACACTAATAATGTTAACTTTTTCTCCGAAGAAATCTGCAAAATGTAGCGAATTATAACCAGAACCATTTCCCCAAATTAAAACTTGTATTACTTCCTTGATGTCAAATAAAGGCATTCGAAGCTTAAGACTTTTGAAAAATAAATCCCTTATTAAAAAGAAGAATTCTGTACTATGCAAGGAATCTAAAGTTTGTGTAAGATCCTTTTCGGGGAGTTTGCCTAGTTCACCTTTTAATATTGCTTTATATTTTTGAATCGAATTATCAAAGAAACTAATGAATGGAGAAAGAAAATCGTTATTTAGTGCCTTAATATCATCTTTAAAAGTTAACTCTAAATATTCTCTTCTTGGACTATCACCATAGAATTCACCTTGTTTAGTTAATAATTCTTGATTAGCTAATAAATCAAAAATCTTAAAAAATTCTACATCTAAAGAATTGAAATTTAACATATGAAAGATTTCTTCTGGCGATCTGGGACGATTCAAAATTTCATAAACACCTAAATCCTTTAGCATATCAGAAGCTTTGAATGCTGACAATTTTAGCAGATTATTGACGTTTTTAGATACTTCTTCTTCAGAAGATTCAAATGTAAGAGGGAATTTATTCATCTGGGTCACCAATCTAACAATCCGATTGTTTATACTACTAAAAAGCAGTAAGTATTTTAATTTCTATCGTTACTATCACTCGTTATATTTAGAATCCCAAAAATTATTTTCTTCTGTAAACGTCAACAAAACCTCTAGATTTTAAGAAAATGATAAATTCGACTACTGAAGATATAGGTACGGATAAATCTTGACTTATTGAATGAATTGAAGTATTTCCTTCGAGAAGAGATAGATTTTCCAAAAATAGTTGGAATTTCTGATCAAGGGTAATCGATCCTTTTTCTTGGAGATTTTTGGGTGTTTCAGACAATTCAGGATAATTATCCTCAGAATTTATAATTAAATCCATAATTTCTG
>JAGLOH010000440.1 GCA_023139025.1 Candidatus Heimdallarchaeota archaeon
CAAAAATAGATTCTAAAGAAGGTCTAGTTAGAGCTTGAAACAAACCCCATAAAGCAAGAGCTATGAAGATGGTTGTAATTGTATTTCCAAATTGAATAACTACAAGACCAACCACTCCAACAACTGAAGCGATTTTTAATAGAATGTCTCGACGAATCTTATCCGCAAAATAACCAGAAGGAAAAACAAAAACAGTCATAGTCAGTCCCATAGCTAAAGAGGTCTGACCAACAACAATATTGGATTTATTTGTGAAGAAATAGATGTAGGCCGTTAGCACGTTCCCCATCCAAATTCCTCTACCGAAGGATGTGAAAAACGAGAAAAGAAAAACCAATTTGACATTATAATTCATGTTCTTAATTGATTCTCTGAAGGAAACTTTCTCCACTCTAAACAACCCTTGATAAGTTATAATCTTATGAAATAAGAGTTACATTTAAGTTTTAGTTTGAACGAGCAAAATAAAAGAAAATTGCACACAATTCAAGATTAATAGATTTCATGCAGTTATGGAAAAATTGACCACTTGATGAGC
This sequence comes from Candidatus Heimdallarchaeota archaeon, assembly GCA_023139025.1. Classification (GTDB taxonomy): domain Archaea; phylum Asgardarchaeota; class Heimdallarchaeia; order Heimdallarchaeales; family Heimdallarchaeaceae; genus UBA460. The sequence goes on from JAGLOH010000440.1 coordinate 539, forward strand.
AAATAGGGGATTCAGTCACTTTTATATATGTTTGAGAAAAGGATTATTTGTTAACAATGGAAGATCATTTACACGGTAAGAAATGGATTTTATTTTTCTCTTTACTTTTTATAGGTGATCTTTTTCTTGAAGCGCTCTTCATGTTTATAAGACCAATGCATGTGGAATTCAACGATTTGATCGGTGATCAGTTAGGTGTATATACAAACTATGTTCTTCTCTTGATGCTTCTCTTTCTAATCCCCTTGGTCTATGCTGGATTTTTTATTGTCAAATATGCAATTAAAATTAAAAGAGAACATGAAATCAGACCATTACTTGTTAACAAAATACTAAGTATTTTCTTTCTTGTTTTCATTGTAGGATTATTAGTGGGGTTAATCGTAGTTGCTGGAGAAAATGCTGTGATTATTTTCTATGTACTTGAATACTATTTACCTTTCTTTTCAATTGTTCTCATCATTGCTTCGCTTTTGTTACTTTATGCTTTCACAGATGAAGTTCTAGCTTTATTTAAAAAGCCTGCAAAGAAGTCATTTATTTCACAAGCAAAAAGAATCCTTCCACTTGTGGGAACATTTCTATTTTTTTCATGGTTATTGATAATGCCTTTAGTATTTCAACCAGTATATGTAATAAGGTCGGAACTGCCTCCTAAACCTCTTTTAATTGCACACCGAGGTGGAGCAAGATATGCTCCTGAAAACACAATTGCTGCAGCTATGTATGTCAACCAGATTGGTGTTGATGGCTGGGAGATCGATGTTCAAATCAGTAATGATGGTATACCCTTCCTTATGCATGATGGAACACTACAAAGAACTACTAATGTTTCAGAAGCTTTTCCTTTAAGAGTAGAGGATCCTTCTAGTTCATTCAATATATCTGATTTGAAAACGCTCAATGCGGGTGAATGGTTTTTGGAAAAAGATCCATATGGATTGATTTCAAAAGATAAGGTTCCAACAAATCTATTTTCCATATATCAGAACGCATCCATACCCACTTTAGAAGAAGCTCTGATTTATTCCAAGTCTGCAAGTCTTCTGGTAAATGTAGATTTTAAAGCTCCTCCAAATACACACCCCTTTTACGAACAATTCTTCAATATTTCTCTGGCTGTCTTAATTGCAGCTAATTATGATTCCAATTTATGGGTCACATCATATGAGAGAGAATGGTTGGATTTAGTATTAGCTCAAGCACCAGATATGACTACTGCACTTTCTATAGATTTTTCAGACAATATCGATGCTGAAGAGTTTCAAGCTACTGGATACGATATGATCAATTCTGCTCATGAAAAACCTAATAGAGTCTTCAGAGATTATTATAACAATAATGTGTCCATAAATGTCTGGACAGTGA
>JAGLOH010000441.1 GCA_023139025.1 Candidatus Heimdallarchaeota archaeon
TTAGTACAAAAATACCTTTTCCAGAGACAAGTAAAGAATATATCTCCATTGTTCCCGAGATTGAAGAAGAAATAAGATTAGCTCTGCAACAACTTGGAAGAAGATTAAAGACCTTCCTGGGTAGGGCTAAAAGAAGACGAAGAGAACATGCTAGACTATCACGATTCGTCAAATCTGCGCCTATAATTGTAGAAAATCTTTCTCAGATTATTGAGGATGAAGGTATTGGGATGGCTGATTTTAGATTTGAGAAAAATAGAATTGCCTCTTCTTTAGCTCATGGCTCTCCTAAAAAAGCAAAGTTATTCATGCCCCTAGGACAAAGACTTTTCGGTCTAAATATCTGGTGTTCTACATCAACTCAAAATATATTAAAGAACAAGAATATCTTGTCAGTTTCTGATTTTTTACTAACACCAACTAAGGTTTTAATGCCTATTTTAACACTTGATGAAAAATCCATTTACAATATTAAATTAAGAACTATTTATGAGTTAGATAAGGAAGGATTAAGTCCTCAATTTGACTCAAAAATCTTTGTTTCAAGAGCTGTAGAGGGACGATTTGACAAAAACTCTATTTCATTAAAAGATGCTTTAAATCGAAGATGGATTCAAAATAGTTACCATTATTTAGCTACTGAAACTGCAAAATTAAAAACAGTCTCTGGTCTTTTAGAGAAATTATTTGAGAACAAGAAAGATGAGCTAATTAATCAACTTTTACTCCAGAACAGAAAAAATGATGGCTCAAAAACTTCTCCTAAAAGCAAATATGGTACTGATTCTTTAACTGCTAAAGGTCAATTAAAAATTGAACATCTCTTCCCACCTTTCAAAGTCTTCAAAAAACTATCAAATGAAATTCTAGCAGCTGATTTAACTGTTGAAGAGTTTATTTATCAAACACAACTTCCTGATGGGATTAACTATCAACAGGAACTAACGACGATATTCATTGATTACTTAAAAGAAGTATTCATTAAAATGTCAAATAAGTTTCCTACATTTAAGGCCACAAGCATAACTAAAATGACTCCTGATTGGACAGATGGATATACAAAAAATGCTTTTCACAGGAGAAAAATTAAAACAATTGAAAGCTTCATTGACACTTCTACAGATGATCTTGTACAAGTTAAAGAAATGGAAAGGACTTTGTATTCAACCTATCTAGAACTCCTTGTTAAACAATCTCCATCAATCAAACTTTCAGCTTTTGAGTTTATTGAGAGTAAGGTGCTCAAAAAAGATGAAGCTTTAGTAATCAAATCATTGGCTGCCAAAGGTGTCAAATCTTTAGCTCAGCTGTTATATTTTTCAGCTGAAGAAATTCAAGACAAGAAATTAGTTGATCTCGCAGAACTACTTATGAAAGAAACAAAATTCACAATTTTGTCTTCTCTGCAAATATCTGGGAAAGATCATAATTCTAGCCATATTAAGATTATTCCTATTAAGGTGGAAACAGAACTGCACCGAAACCAGATTTTTAATTCTTCTACATTTCTCTCTTATTCTTCACCGCAATTAAGAAAAATGGGTCTGAAGAAGAGAGAAGTTGACCAGATCAAGAAAACACTAGGAACGCCATTACCAAAGTGGTTGGGACAGGAAGAAATGCTAAAAGAATGTGGGATTATTGTACTGGAGGAGTTATTCTTCAATTCAGCTGAATCTTATTTATTATCAGCAGAGAAGAAAAAGAAATATTTTGAATTAGCAAATATTCTCAGAACACCTATCATATTTTCATTCCCACAACTTAGAACATCATCCTATTTATTGAAAGAAGTGGGGATTAACTGTTTGGGTCGCTTTCTAATCTGGTCTGATGAAGAATTAGCAAGTATATTGGGTTACAAAATAGAAGAAATAAAAGCAATGAAAGATACAGT
>JAGLOH010000442.1 GCA_023139025.1 Candidatus Heimdallarchaeota archaeon
AAAGTGAAGAAAGATTTAAACAAATTTTTCATAATACAAATGATGGTATCTTTGTTAGTAGAAGAGGAGATGATGGAGTATTTGAAGAAATCGTTGAAACTAACAGTGTAGCTGCTGCCATGTATGGTTACACTCGAGAAGAATTCATGAAAATGAAACCATCTGACTTCATTGTTACAGGAGAAAAGGAAAGTTCTGAATTTGTACAGGAGTTGATGGAGAAAAAAGAACTTACTTTTGAGAGAATGCATAAAACTAAAGATGGAAGGGTGATAATTGTGGAAATTAGTTCTCACTTATTCACTCTTGGTGATGACTTAGTCAGCTTAGCTGTTGTAAGAGATATCACTGAAAGGAAAGAAGAGCAAGATGAATTGATAGAAAGTGAAGAAAAGTTCAGACAAATAGTCCAGAATGTAGATGAAGCTATTTTCATGTCACCCTTAACAGCTGATAAAGTGATGGGGAAGTTTATAGAAGTAAATTATATAGCATGTGAATGGACAGGATTTTCAAGAGAAGAACTTCTTCAAATGACACCAGTTGATTTACAAACTCCAGAAGAAACCGTTGGACAATCAGAAATCGGTAGAAATTTATTAGAAAAGAGTAGCGTTACTTTCGAAGGGTATATAATTCACAAAAATGGCAGTAAGATTCCAGTTGAATATAACTCAAATATCTTCTTAATGAATAATGAAAGTGTTGTATTAACAACAGCTAGAGATTTAAGAGAGAGAAGAAAAGCAGAGGCAGAGATAACTAGTAGTGAGGAAAGGTTTAGACAGATATTCCATAATACAAGTGATGCTATCTTCTTAACTTATCTAAGAGATGATGGGTCTTCAAGTAAATTTATTGAAGCAAATGATGTAGCACTTAGATTGTTAGGTTTTTCTAAAGAAGAATTGCTTGATAAGTATTCTATTGATATTACAGCTCCTGAGGAGACAGATTACAATTTTGATTATACAAAGAAGATTGTGGATATAGGTCATTCGACTTTTGAGACTATTCTATTTTCTAAAGATAGAAAACGGATACCAGTTGAAATTAATTCACACATCTTCGAATTACAATCTCAAAAAGTAATACTTTCAATAGCAAGGGATATTACTGAAAGGAAAAAGGCCCAAAGAGACTTAATGGAAAGTGAGGAAAAGTACAGAAAATTAGTTGAAACAATTCCAGCTGCAATTATACGTTCAGATTCATCTGGGAGAGTGACATTTGTCAATAAAAGAGCAGCTACTCTTCATGGTTATGAGAATGAAGAACAATTACTTGGAAAGAATACTAATGAACTAATTGCTTATGAGGATACTTTTACAGCTCAGGATGCTCAAAGAAGAACCATAGAAGATGGATTCATTCATGATATTGAAGTTTCAATTTTAAGAAAAGACGAAACAACCATCCCAGGGGAGTTTCATGCAGCAGCTATAAAAGATAAAGAAGGAAGCGTTTTTGGTTTTATAAGTGTTGAAATTGATATTACTGAAAGGAAAAAGGCAGAAGAAGCACTTAAAGAAAGTGAACAAAAATTTAGACAAATATTCCAAAACGCAAAAGATGCAATTTTCATTCACAAAATAAATGAACATGATGAAATTGGGGATATGTTGGAAGTAAATAAAACTGCTTGTCAGTGGTTAGGGTACTCTCGAGAAGAGCTTCTAGAGTATGCTGTTGAAGCAAATAGTAATTTTGGCAATCTTCAATTTTCATTGGAAATTACTGAGGATCTATTCGCCACAGGAACAAAAACTTTCGAAACGCAGATAGAGAATAACAAAGGAGAATTGCGACCAGTAGAGTTCAGTTCCCATCTCTTTACACTGAGAGATCAACAAGTATTGCTTTCTGTAGCTAGAGATATAACTGAAAGAAAGAAAG
>JAGLOH010000443.1 GCA_023139025.1 Candidatus Heimdallarchaeota archaeon
TAATTTGTCAAATAACTTTGTTTCTGCAGCAAATATTCCCCTATCTTCATATGAAGCTTGTATGGTCTGAGCAGTTAATGAATTTTTTATTGCATTTAGATCTTTAGATGGAATTTCCAGCAGTTTAGATAACTTCTGATTCGATGTTAGAATGAAATCAGCTATGGTTGGAATTTTATTTTCTCTTAAAATCTCTGTCTGTTCAAATGTTAGTGAGGGGATGTAGTAACTTGGCAGCGTAAAAGTACCTAAAATATCAGATAATGCTAGTCCTCGCTTAATATTTTCAAAACGTTCATCTGGGATTCCAGTTTTTTCCATTAAATTCTCTGGTGAGATAAGCATAAATCCTAGCAGAGTTGTAATTTCAATTTTCTTCAGGATTCCAATAAGTTCCATATCCAGCATATCGGAAATATATTTCATTGGTAAATTCAATACTTGTTTGAATGATTTAATTATCTTCCATGGAAGTTCAGAAACATTCCATTCGCGTTCAGAAGTGGAGAAATAAAGGTCTTCTATTGTAACTAAATTATATTCTTCTAGGATATCAACAATATGTGGCTTAAAGATATCTAACTCTGAAAGATCTGTTCCAGTGTCACTTATTCTTAAGTTTCTTTGCATTAATGCTGCTTCTTTTGGACTAATATTCAAGATAGACTCAAGAATATCTTTCTTAACGATCAGCAGATCAACAATTCTAGAAATCCCACTATTTCTAAGTGTGTTCAATTGATCTGTAGAAAGAGTAGAGATTTGAATTTCATCAATTTCCTTTATCGTATCGGTTTCTTCATCCTGCACTTTTTTCTTAACAACTTTCTCCCAAGCTACTAGTGTGAGTGGGGATCGTAATAGTTTTCTAAACTTGTCGATTACATTCCAATGGACTAAAGAAGCAGAAAAAGTTAAGGGGTGAGATAAGAAGAAAATCTTGTCAACTGAATCATAACCTGCTAGAATCAGTGATTCTATTTCATGAGTTGAAAACCGCTCAGAATCCTCATATTCAAACGAAATTAAGGATTTTAGCCGACTTCTTTCTCCTTTGATGAAGAAACTAGTTCCTTTCTGCTCAATTTTGAAATCTTTGAATATATTATCAATTCCTTCTTCATTTTTGTTAAGAATAGATCCCAATTCTTTTGTTGAGTATTCAAATAATTGATGTATTGCTATAATATTTTTTATTCGTAAATCTTCATATTCTTGTAAAGTAAGATTAGCAATTCTCGATATTGGTAAACTCAAAGCTCTTTCAAACTCATCATATTCACTAATCAGTAGAACTTGTTTGTTTAAGTCACTTGTTTCCTCAATATCTCGATTCTTTATCATATGATAGAGTTCTAAAATAATTTTTCTATGGGAAGCTGTTGATAGCTCAGATTCAATGATTTCAGGGATAAGGTCTAGAAATTGTCTGATGGTAATAATGTTTCTTGCATTTAATCTTAGAAGAGCTTCTTTCACTTCTTCTAATTTCTTGGGGTTTTTAGAGAATAATTGTGCAAGTTCTATGATTTCAAGCTGAGAAAGCTTGCTCAAGTTTTCAATTTTCTTCCATAATCCCTGCGATAAACTTACCTTTTCTGAGGGGTAGAGATAAAACAAATCTTGAAGTGTTTCATTAGTTCCTCCAAAATAAGTGATTAACCGTGGAAATAGACTGTTCAACTGAGATAAAGGTTTACTGAATGTTTTTCTATTCATCTCAATTTCAGCTAGAGAAACTGTATCTTTCATTGCTTTTATTTCTTCTATTTTGTAACCCAATATACTTGCTAATTCTTCATCAGACCAGATTAGAAAGCGACCCAAACAGTTAATCCCCACTTCTTTCAATAAATAGGATGATGTTCTAAGTTGTGGGAATGAAAAT
>JAGLOH010000444.1 GCA_023139025.1 Candidatus Heimdallarchaeota archaeon
ACTCTTTGTTTTTGTCCTCCACTAATTTCACTTGGAAATCTGTCCAATAGATCTTGAATCTGTGTGATCTCTGCAATCCATGTGATTCTTTCCTTTATCTCATCTTTAGACAATTTATTAGCTTCTAAACCAAAGGAGATATTCTGCTTAACCTTCATATGAGGAAAAAGAACTTGTGCTTGGGGAACATACCCTACTTTTCTCTTTTGAGGTGTGTAGTTTGTAATATCTTTTTCATCAAAAATAATTGTTCCTTCTTCAGGTTCGATTATACCTGCAATAATCTTCAATAAACTCGTCTTTCCACATCCGCTCGCTCCTAAAAGAACCAGCAATTCTCCATCTATAATTTCGAGTTCAAAATCATCTATTATTAGTTTTTTTTCGTATTTCATAGATAAATTATTTATTTTTACTTTAACCATTTTCACACCTTCAATTCAATATCTCCAAACTTGTTTATCAAATAGAAACATAAAGCTGTAATCAATATTAGAACACTTGCCATTGCTGTTGAAATTTGTAGTGTTTGAGAACCTAAGAGATTGTATATACCTATTGATAATGTTTCATAATTAGCTCTTGCTAGAAGAAAAGTTGCACCAAATTCGCCTAAACTAATCGCAAAAGAAAAAATTCCTCCTACAATAATTCCTCTTTTTATCAATGGAAACTCAATTTTTCTAAAAACCATAACTCTAGAAGCACCTAAAGATGATGCAACATTCAATAATTCAACATCAATTCGATTATATGCAACTAAAATTGATCTCGTTACGAACGGTATACTGATTAGAACATGAGACATTATTATGAAAATCCAGACGGAATTATAATATGAACTCAGCCCACTATAACTGAGATAAAGTCCTAAACCCAGAGTTATCGATGATGTTGCCATTGGGAGAATTATGAGATAAGAAACTAAGCTTTCTGAAGCTGATCTTTGGTATTTTTTGATACTTTGATATCTATTTCTAAGTACAAATACTATCAACACAGAGAGTATCAGGCTAATTACAGCTGCTACAGTAGCAAACAGTAAAGTATTTCCAAAAAGCCTAATCGTGTTCGTATTGAGAGGAGTTATTTTCTGCTGAGTAAAAATTTGTGAGTACCCCCAAAATGGGGAATCTCCAGGAGATTTTGGTATAAATGATTTCACAATTATAGCTATAATTGGCGCAAATGAGAAGAGAATCACAATAAAGACAAAAACTATGGAAAGAGATAAACTAACTGTACTTTTCCAGTCTTTTCCTTTAAAAGAGAGTTTTTCTGTTTTAAGACTCTTTTCTTTACCTTCTGCCATTTTCCTTGACTTACGTTCAACAACCAAATAAAGAATTATTACTAAACTATTAATGACTAATTGAATCACTGCAAGAGAAGCTCCTTCTGAAAATTTTAACAAATCAAATGATTCATAAATTAATACTTCAAGCGTATAAAAGTTGAAATTTCCCAGCTTCATTACGATTGCAAAACTATTGAATGTATAAATGAATACTAATAATGATGAGGATATAATTGCATTTTTTATTTGTGGAAAAACTATCTTCTGGAAGGTTTTGCCTTTCCCGACACCAAGAGTTGATGAAACTTCAATTTGCTCATTATCTATATTTTGCCAAGCAGGAATTGTTAGTCTTATAATTACAGAAAGATTGTAAAAAACATGTGCGAGAATAATCCCTTGTACCGTTCCATCAATAGTGATTAGAACATTGCTAGAATTTGTTATATTTTGCCAGAGCAGGTTTACCCATCCTCCTTGACCATATGTAATTGTAAATCCAATTAATACAATAACTGGTGGTAAAACGAAAGGTATAGTGAGTAAATTGATAATTAGTTTTTTTCCCTTGAATTCATATTT
>JAGLOH010000445.1 GCA_023139025.1 Candidatus Heimdallarchaeota archaeon
TTCAGATTGCTAGAGGAACTTGGAAATATGCGGATGGAACAAGCTTTAGTGTTCCTTATTTAGCTGCGATTGTTGCACTTATCATTACTGGATATCATAATGGTATTGGTGACTCAACTGATCCTTCTGTGGACAAAGTTGTAGAAATATTACAATATGCAAGTTCAAGGAGCACATTTGATCAACAAATGGGTTTTGGTTACGTAGACACTTATTTAGCTTATGGCAAAGCATATACGGAGGGTTGTCTAGCAGCCTAAATGTTATATGTCTCTTTGAGCATATATAATTTGAGATAATCTGCTAGTAAGTTGAATCAAGGTGGAGAAAGAAACATGATTGAAAAATCAGTAAAAATCTTGGTTATAACTATATTTATTCCTATCCTTGTCTTTCCTAGTAGTTTTTCAGCTCACGGATATCTACCAGTCATTGCTTCTAGAGTTTCAAAAATTAATGAGATTGTTGTTATTCCAAATCCAGATTATAATGTACCCAATGTTACCTTTTATGGTATCGATGTAGATGTGGAAATTTTAAATAGAGCGGATGAAAATCAAACAATTGTAGAATTAGCAATTCTTGACCCCAAAGTCTTTATCGATGCAAAATTTGTAAATCAATCCTTGGAATTTAAAGCAGTGGCAATTGGTTTTAATCAAGTAAAACGTTATTCCTATCAATCTGGAATCACAACTGAATATGATTACGTTGTATTTTATATTAATCAAGCTAATATGACACAACTTCCAGATGGTAATTATACTCTATATAGACCAATATTTTGGGAATCTCCAGAACTTAGTTTTGCTCCAGGAGAGACATTACAAACGAACGTTACTGTGACTTCTAGTATAGTGAACATTACATACCCTAGCTTTAACTATGATCCTACTGACAATGTAACATTTTCAAGCATATCATCACTAGTATTTCTTTCACTGTGTTTGTATCCAATAATTAGATTTAGAAGAAGAAGAAAACTGAGAATTGTCTGAAATACTATCATTACAAATCATCAGATGATAGCGACTATTAATAGAATGGATTTCTTAATTTGTGTACTAAGAGACTTGATCTATTAGTATTGTTTATTGGCAACAACCTCAAATCTATTCTTTTATAAAAACATAGAATCAACTTACTATGCCACAGTAAAGTATTTCCCTTCTGCTTTTTGTTTTTTATCTAGCTGAGAACCCTTTTTGTTGACCCTAGGACGAAGATTACGAGGATCTTGTCTAAAAGTAATATCCATCTTTTTTAGAAAGTTATTCATTCCAGCTTGTACTCTTGCGATTCTCTTAGCTTTTCCTTCAATACCAGAAATTCCATCAAAAACCATTAAACGATCAGAAAAGAAATTCAACATCATAATATCATGTTCAACAACCAAACATCCCATCTCATAATGTGAAACTACTCTTTTAATTACTTTAGCTACATTTACTCTATCTTCAGAAGAAATGAATGCTGAAGGTTCATCGATAAGATACAAATGAGCTTTTCTTCCTAGACATGCTGCAATTGAAACTTTTTGAAGTTCTCCACCTGAAAGTTCACACAATTTGGAATCCAGAAGTTTAGAGAATTTTAGAGGTTCAATAATTTCTGATTTGTGCCAACCACTTGTTAACATTACGGGATTAATTTCACGTAAATAATCTGCTACGGTTTGTTCTGATTCAGTAAAGAGATATTGAGGTTTATGGCTTACTTTCAATTTTTCATGGATTCCACCATCTTGATTCTTCTCTTGAAGATCAATAGATTCTTTGTCTCTAGTTGCCATCTGAACTAATAATTCAGTAGGTTCAGATATTGTTGTAGGTTCAAGAATACCCGCTAACATCTTTACAAAAGTTGTTTTTCCA
>JAGLOH010000446.1 GCA_023139025.1 Candidatus Heimdallarchaeota archaeon
CTATACCCCAACAAACAAAAGCTTCTTTTCCTTGACCTATAACCTGTTTTGCTTCTACCAAAAGTCCATTTTCTATAGCCTCAGCTAAGGCTTCTTTTGTAGATATCTCAGTTATTTCACTTGAAGTATCTCTTTTTTCTAAATATTCTCTGTTTATCACTTTTGATACACTTCCACAAATAAAGGGGTCAAGACAAAACGATAACAAGTGAATGCAATAAAGTGATAATTGTAAAAGTGAAGAGAGAATTCTAAAATAATAGTATAGGTGTCATAGGAACTGCTTCTTTGCAAACAAATGTGAATTTTTGTAAAGTTAAACTTGCGATCATTTTGCTTATGACACCTCCATTCTTCTGATACTAAGTTGAAAAAATAGAATTAATAAATATATCGTACTTCGTGATTTCTCTAAAACTAGTCATCATCTATGATAATTCTCTGCATATATATCTCACAGTCTTTACAAACCAGGAAATCATAAGTTTCTTTCTCCTTATAATAAATTGTGAAAAACATTGGTTTATTGCATTTACCACATTTTATTTCAGATGCTTCTTCCGATACGAAAATCAGTTCTTTCATATCTACTTTAGGAGTTATATAGCGACTCATCTTAATCAACTATGAAACATTTTCTTCAGATATCTTATATTATATCAACTAACTATTTATTTATTGTCTAATTTTCTTCACTTTCAAACAAATAATATAAATATGGGTTCAGATTCAGAAGAAACGAAATGATAGGAGACAGATATAAGATCAAATTTACTCTTCCTGGTAAGGGGGAAGCTGAGGGAGAATTGATTCGCATCAAAGGCCCTCACCTGACCGAAATCATTAATCGAAATTTACCTATTACTTCTCGGGGTTTAGTAAGAGATGGGATGTTTGTAATCCCAACAAATGTTCTTTATACAATTGAAAAACCTGCAATTTCTGGGAGAAAGGGGGATATAATTTACGATTCAAAAGCCAAGGCAATAATAGTACTTCTTGAAGAGAAACGATTTGATTCTAAGATGGCAAACATTGGGACCATAACAAAAGGCTTGAAAATCTTCACATCATTAACAATGTCCTCGGGAGTAAGAATAGAGAGTCTTGAATGAAAAATGTATATCAAATTTCCGAAGAGAAAAGAAGATTTATAAATAGATTATTAGTCTTTAAGTCGAGAGCGTAAAACAGGGGAAAACAATGAGCATACGACAAAACGTTGTTAAAACACTTAAAACTGTTAAAGAGGAATATGGAAAAGTAGATTTTGGAGATAAGCTTTTGGATCTAATTTCTATTGTCGGAATAGTTCTTTTCTTAGCTTCATTTATTTCTGTCTTTCTAAGTAGAGTATTCAATGCTGTTAATATTGTTTTTATGCTCTATCCTTTAGGTTTAGCAGGAATTGCTGCTTCTTTTAGAATGAAGAAAAGAGATAAACCAGAAGAAGCTGAAAAATTATTTAAAGAATGGGTTTGGATTTTTGGAACCTTCACAGTAATCAGTATAATAATCATTATCCTTGGTTTTGTGTTAGCCTAAAATACTCATATTTTACTTTCCTCTATCAGCAATTTTTTTATATTAAGTAATGTTAGTTTAATCTGATGACTCAAGAAACTTACCGTATTTATTCAAGAGTTCTTAAGTTTGGACAACGGATTGGACTTAGAAGATTAATCGAGACAATAGTTTTTGGTATAACCATTTTTGCTATCACTTTAGTCTATTTATACGTTATAACCTTCGCTCCAATTGGCTCAACAGGAAAATATATTTTCTTTCCACTAGGGTTGTTCTTTGAGCTAGTACTGATTCTTAGTTATATAGAAAATCACTATTACATAGACATTTTTGGTGAAAAT
>JAGLOH010000447.1 GCA_023139025.1 Candidatus Heimdallarchaeota archaeon
CCAATCATATCTTGTTTGAGATAACTTTCACCTGCTTGAGCACCTTCTCTTCCTAATATTCTATCACCTTCTGATGGGTGACCTTGATTCTCATGACACATGATACCGATAACATTAGGACCTACAACATAATCTATAACTCCTGTAGGCGCATCCTTTGCTTCAGTTACTATTTTGCTTAATTTAGTTACTTCTTTTGTAACGAAGTCTTCTATTTTCCAATAATCTAAGGATTCTAATCCTCCGGTTTTACCCTTCTGAATCATTATTTGCTCTTTCGAACCAGTAGTTGGATTAACAGCAACAATTATACCAAACAGCTGCAATCTGTCAATCTCACTTTCTATTTTAGCCCCTTCATTTGTAATAATATATTTCTTTTCTGTTTCATCTAGCATTTGGAAGAATCTGAAAGGAATAACTGCATTTGTCTTAAGTTCTGCAAGTAATTTATCAATCCCCATTAATCTATTAATTTTATCTTTTGGGTCTACTTCAAAAGGTCTTTTTCCACTTTCTCCTAAAGCTTCAAACTTGACTTCATGGATTTTTTCATCACTAAAAACTATCTTTTTAGATCTTCTTTTACCAGTAGCTTCAGCCATTTTTGTAGCAAAAGCTACAGCAATACTCATCTCATCCTTTGTCATTTCATTGAAACTAGCAAAACCTACTCCTCCATCTTTTAAGACCCTTATTCCTATACCATTGCTTCTTGCTATTGCTCCTAATTCAGGAACACCATTTTTGAGAATACTGGTGTTCATCAAAGAGTTAACATATCTTGCTTCAATATACTGAGCACCAAGTTTTTCTCCTTCTTCAATCGCTTTTTCTGCTAAATCATAAGAACTTGAAGGCATGTTCAAAGCAATAGAAAGGATATATTTAAAGCTATTCGAACACAAAAAAATAGTTTTTTTACAAAATATTTTTAAGAGACTTATTTTATCCTTTTGTATTCAAAATTTTGGAGATGTAATCAACGTCAACTGTTACAGCAAAAACAAGCACAATTTTTCCTTGGGTTTGGGATGGCTTTTGCTGCTGGAGCAATGATATTTGTAGTTGTTGATGAAATAATACCTGAAACGCATGGAAAGGAGTATGCAAGATTAGTTACTTTTGGAGTAATTATTGGCTTTGTTATAATGATGTTTCTAGATAATTTCATTGAACCTATTCTCAGTAACTTAATTGGACCTGTAACGTGATCAGCAAAAACAAAATAAAATAGGGATTAAGGATAAATCCCTCTTAATTCATATTGTTTGATAATTTTTTCTGATGCAATAGCATAAGCAGCTAGTCTCATATCTTTTATGTTATGTTCATCAGCATAGTCAAAGACACTATCAAAAGCTCTAGCCATGATTTCTTCAAGTTTATTATTTACCTCTTCTTCAGTCCAGAATAATGCATCATTACCTTGAACCCATTCAAAATAACTGACGGTTACTCCACCTGCGTTGGCTAGAATGTCTGGTAAAACGAGAACATTTTTCTCTTTCAGGATTTCATCCGCATCTGGTGTTGTAGGACCATTAGCTCCTTCAGCAATAATCTTAGCTTTGATATTAGATGCATTATACTTAGTAATTACGCTTTCAATAGCACAGGGAGCTAATATATCTACTTCTAATTCTAGAAGCTCTTCATTAGATATGTCTTTAGTTGAGTGTTGATATCCCAGAACTGTTTGTTCAGTATTTTCTGGGTTTTCGTATACATATTTGTAAAGATCCTCAACATCAAATCCTTCCTCATTAAAGATTCCACCGTGCCAATCTGATACTGCTATAACATTGGATCCACTTTCTGCAATGATTCTAGCATACCAGGAACCTACATTTCCAAAACCTTGAA
>JAGLOH010000448.1 GCA_023139025.1 Candidatus Heimdallarchaeota archaeon
ATTTTCTCTAAATCCAAGATATATGATTAGGGGAGCCAAAAATCCAACAATCAAAATCAGAATCAACCAGATTCCTAATTTTAGTCCCAAAAAATTCCATTGAATCCATTCAGGTAAGGTGGTATTTAAAACAAATTTATAGGAAAAGATTTCTAATAGAAAGAAATTTTCATTTTCTGTATCTTGAAACTCAAAATAGACCGATTTTCCGGAGATTTTTTTACTTAATAATATACGTTTTTGACTGACTTCTTTTAAATGCAATTTCTCTTTTTGTAGGTTTTTTTCAATATATTTGAAAAAGGACAATATATCCTTTGTATTGCTACGTATTACTTCTGAGACAAATATCTCTTTGGACTGATTCCCTTTCGTCAGAATTAATCACTCCTCTAATAGTATTAAGACACCATTATAAAAAATAATCTTATTTTGAATTTTAAAAGGATGGTTTTAGGAACTCAGAAATCAGGGTTGTTACAAGTTTCATTCTTTTGGAGATTACGCTAATCTCCTCTCGATTTTTAGTGATACTCACTAGCATACCACTTTCTGTTTCTTCAAGTATTACTACACCATCTCCTGCATCTAGTGTTTTTTCTTCACCTTGTGATTCTATGGTTTGTTTAACAACTTCTGGATATTTAGATAGAATCCCTAGAACAAATTCTGCATGTTTTTCTGACATACCATAAGTTATTGTTTCTAAAGCACCTTTATCTCCTGTAAAAACAAAACAAACACCTGTTTTTGTTGATAAACCCTTGACAATTGAAGATATTACTTTTACAATTGAATCTCTCTTTGCTTGTTCCAATAATTCTTGAGCAAGTTCAACTTTTTTATCATCAGAAACACCTTGAGATAATGGTTCAGTTTTTTGTCCTATATATTCAAGCAAATCTTCTACTTGACCTGTTCCTTGTGCTTGAGATACAGGTGTAGAGGGTTGTATTGGTGCTGTTGGTTGTGAGTAATCTGGTTTTTCCTCTACAACTCTGGGCTGTTCCACTGGTTCTGATACAATTTCCTGTGGTTTCTTAGTTGGGAAATAATCATACTTTACCTGACTTGCAGCTCTTTCAGAAATTAAATTCCCCAAACGTTTAATTAATGCAGTTTGGGATCTTGGTTCCATTTTTTCAATTGTTCCATAATCTTGAAGCTGCTCAGTAAGCTTGTTCTTAATAATCTGTATCATTTGTAAAGCTACATTTTCATCAGTTTCAGGTATAAACATGCAGGCTAAAACTATATTGTAGAATAAATGATAATCAACTCTAAAAACCTCGTTAACTAGAGTTATATTTTGAGATTTTTTTAATTCTTCTCTTGTTTTTGTACTTGTATCTATGACTTGATAAACTGTGGAAAATGCAGTTTTTGTATTAATAACTTTATCAAATATCATATCTTCTTCTAAAGTAAAAAGACTAAATCCTACAAACGTGTTCCATGGTAATTCAAAGTCACTCATCTTAAATCCTCACTTTGGATGTGAGTTGCTTATTTTATTCTCACACTATTCTTAATTATTACTGTATTTAATATTTTACTGTGCGAAGAACATCATTTATTCTATTTTCTTTTCTGTTTCTTCTTTTCTTCCTTTAATCTTCTTTTCTCCCATCTTCTCCATTTTTTGATGTTCTTATTAGATTCATTTCCAAAGACAACAGCAGAATAAGCTCGACCCTCAGTTTCACCTAGTTCTCTTATTTTGAAACCTTCTTCATCTTCTCGTTTCTTAGTTTCTGCTAACATGCTATCAATTATTTTTTGTCTTTGACTGGAAGCTTCAAAATCTAAATCAGTTTCAGCAATTGGTTCCTGAACTATTTCTGCCTCTTGGGCAATCTCTGCCT
>JAGLOH010000449.1 GCA_023139025.1 Candidatus Heimdallarchaeota archaeon
ATTTTGGGGATAAAATACCTTTGATAGGCGTAGGAGGGATTTTTAGAGGAGAGGACATAATAGAATATCTTTTAGCTGGAGCTTCAGCTGTAGAAATTGGAACTTCTCTAGGCGTTGCATATCCCGAAAATATGATTAGATTTTTCCAGATGAAAATGAAGAAGTATATGAAGGAACAACAATTTGGTTCTATTAATGAAATGACCGGAGGAGCGCACAGATGACGAAACAAACCCTTCCTAATGATAAACCAATTATGGGAAAAATAGTTGAAAAGTGGGAAGAGTGTTTTGAAACTTATTGCTTTAAAATAAAACTCCCAGTTAAAGTTCAAGGGGCTAAACCAGGACAATTTGTCATGCTGTGGGTTCCAGGTGAAGATGAATACCCAGTAGGAATTGCTGGATTAAAGGATAGCATTCTAGAAGTTGGAATTGCCAAAATGGGTCCAGGAACGGAAGCTATGCATAAGAAAGGAGTTGGAGATTTAGTTGGTATTAGGGGTTTTTATGGTAAACCATTTACTCCTCCAGATGACGTGAACCATCTTTTAATTGGTGGGGGATTTGGTATGACACCTTTAAAATTGCTTACTGAAACACTTATGAGCATTGAGAAAAAGCAAAATATCCATGTTTTTGAGGGAGCTCGATCAAAAGATAGATTAATGTATCTCGAGTGGTTTCGAGATCTTCATAATCAAGGGAAAATTAATTTTCATGCATGTACAGACGATGGGTCCTATGGTTACCAAGGTTTTCCAACTGCTGATTTAGAAATATTCCTTCAAGAATCAGAAACACCATCAGTGATATATGCAGCAGGTCCAGAAAAGATGATGAAAGCAATTTTTGATTTAGGAAGGAAATATGCTAATGTTATTGATATGCAAATGAGCCTAGCGGATAGATACATGAGATGTGGGTTTGGAGCCTGTTCTAGCTGTGTTGTGGATCCTACAGGTTGGAGGATTTGTGTAGATGGACCTATTTTTAATACAGAAAAACTTGAGAAAATAAGTGATTTTGGGGTCTACAAACGTATTGAAACAGGTGAAAAAAAGAGGATTTAGGAAATTGTAATTCTACAAAATCTTATTGAAGAATGATTTTCTTTTTTATTTTGTATCAGAATAGATTTTTAAAACCTCAAGTTCAACTCTATTCCATTGTTTGATTTTCTCCCAATGTGATCCTATAC
This sequence comes from Candidatus Heimdallarchaeota archaeon, assembly GCA_023139025.1. GTDB lineage: Archaea > Asgardarchaeota > Heimdallarchaeia > Heimdallarchaeales > Heimdallarchaeaceae > UBA460. The sequence continues at coordinate 1,201 of JAGLOH010000449.1, forward strand.
CGGCTATAATTACTATTTTAACTGGTTTAGCTTCACAATTTCTTACTAAATCTATTAAAGCAGTCAGTGTTGATCCAGTTCTTATTATATCATCTACAATCAGAATTTTGTCTTCAGACCGAATGAATTTAGCATCAACTCCTATCGTTTCAACTCTCCCCTGGGATGTTGATTGTATATCAGCAGTAATGAATTGTGTAGTACCTAAAGGTTTTCTCTTTCTAGCATAGATGCAATCAATATTTAGCAGATGAGCTAATGTCATAGCTATTGGAATGCCATCAACTTCAGCAGTAATTATCTTATCTACATCATGTGGGATGACCCCGTGATATATTGCTAAAAACAAAATAGCTTTTAGTGCTTTAGAATCATTAAGCAAATGAAGATTAGATATTCGAATGTTTCCAAACTCATCTATGTCACTAATTGTATGATCTGTAATAAGCTGATCAATTGCCAAATTGAAACTTTCATCTTGAGTAAGTGCTCGTAAAAGTTCATTTTTTAGCTTGGATTTTGGTAAAGCTTTTCCATGAATATAACGTGAAAGATTTGCTATAGATACTTCTACTCCGTTTCTTTCCAGTGCTGCTCTCAAGCTATCAAGAGTGTCGAATCCTTTGAAGGCTATCTGAAGTA
>JAGLOH010000045.1 GCA_023139025.1 Candidatus Heimdallarchaeota archaeon
AAGAAGATGCTACAGTTGAAGAAGACACTGAGAAAGAGGAATAATCTCCCTCAGTCTGTTTCATCTTGACAAAAAAGTGGTTCTGACCCCATCAAATGACCATCTTCACTTTTTGTGGAAAGATACTTTACATTATAGACATTAGGTGTAATGGCAATAGGAATTCTATCAATGACTTCAATATTGCTTCCACATAATTCTGCTACTTTTTTTGGATTATTAGTTAGAAGCTTAACACATTTAACATGCAAAGCTTGCAGGATATCAACTGCTACAAGATATGAACGTTCATCTGCTTTAAAACCTAAGATTTCATTTGCTTCATTTGTATCATATCCAATCTCTTGAAGTGTATATGCCTTGAGTTTATTAAACAAACCAATCCCTCTTCCTTCTTGACGGAGATAGATTAGTATACCATTTTTTTGTTGTGAAAGAAAATTTAATGCAAATTCCAGTTGTTCTCTACAATCACATCGCAGTGATGTAAATGCATCACCTGTAAGACACTCTGAATGAATGCGTATTGGAACATCCTCCTTTCTAACTGGATTTCCTTTAACGATTACAGCATGTTCCTTCATATCTCTTAAACTTAAAAGACCTATAATTTCAAATTCTCCAAATTGAGTTGGTAATTTTGCAATAGATCCAAAATGGATTAATTCTGTGTCTTTAAGCTTTAATTCTGATATTTTAGCTCTGATTTGTTTCTCGATATCTTCAGGCAATCTAATTCCTCACATTTTAGTTTTATTTGAATTGCTTTTGAATGTTGATGTTTCACTAGTAAATTATCTTAAAATAAGACAAATCTCCTCTAGCTAGTTCCCATTTAACTTGTATATCATAAACTTTAGCTGAAGGTGGACCTTGTTTAGCAAAAATAATTAGTCTATTCAGTCTCTCTTCGGTTCCTTCGGCAATTATTTCTACTGATCCATCCCTCATATTTCGTACTGTTCCTTTAAGGCCCAATTTCTTTGCTTTATCTCTGGTTGTGGATCTAAAAAAAACTCCTTGAACCATACCCAATACTTTGATTTCTATTCTTCTTTCCTCTTCCATAAATACACATCAGTTAATTTTGTTTAATAAATTTTCAGTAAAATCCGGTAAGGTCTCTTCACATGGTCCAAATATAGAATAATCACAATAATTCGAAATTGGCGTGGCTTCAATATTAAATTCTATGATCATAGAATTGTTTTGCTTTGCATAGATTGGTAAAGTGGATACCGGCGCAACAAAACCAGAGGTTCCGATTACAAGCATCACATTTGATTGTGTCGTCCATTCAGTAGCTTTTTGCCATTTCTGGGAGTCTAAAGGTTCTCCAAACCATACAACATCTGGTCGAAGAAGATTAGTTTCACATTCTGGACATGATGGTAATTCCAGTCCCTTTTGTACTTTTTTTTCATCATCCCATCTTTCTATATAATCACAACTTACGCATCTTGCATATCTGATTCTGCCATGTATCTCTACAATATTTTTGGATCCTGCTATTTCATGTAATCCATCAACATTCTGAGTAATAATACCAAGAGCAATTTTCTCTTCTTCCAATTCAGTGAGTGAATAGTGAGCTGGGTTTGGTTTAGATTCTAATAGGATTCTCATCCTTGCTCTATACCACTCCCAAACAAGTTTCGGGTCTCTTGAAAACGCATGGGGTGTTGCTAACTCATCGGCTCTGTAGTTGTTCCATAACCCATCTTCTCCTCTAAAAGTAGGCATTCCTGAAGCTTTAGAGACCCCAGCACCAACTACAGAAACTACTGTTGGATTTAGCTCAGCAACTTCATCAACCACTGAATTGATATTCATTATTGAAATTAGGAACTACACAAATAAAAAAGTATAGGGAAAGTAGTTGTTATGTAATGCTTCGCCTTACATTTCCTTATTTTTAATCATCAAATTTAGTATTTGATAAGATTATAAGTTGAAACGTCTTTTCTTTCCAGTTACGTCTTGATATAATTTATCAATGCTACTTGAATATTCAGGATAACGAGTGAAGGCAATTTTAAATGCCATATCAATGTTTGCTTCTCCCAAATTTGCAAATTGCTGCTTAGGATTTGTGGTTAATGCATAATATTGGGAAATTATACTAGTGCCTGAATATCTTATGATTTTCACAACTTCTCCTTCTAAACCTCGAATAGATGTATCAATAATATTTTTATGATCTTTACCTCCACCTTCAGCATTTTGTTGTAATTTTTGCAGCAACTGCTTGCTAAATTCACTATCATCACCGCCTTTAGCTTGTCCTGCTGTGAGATCACAAATAATATTGTCAGGATAATCAGAAACTGAATCAGAAGTTGCAAAAAGAACATCAAATTGATCAGGGGATATATATTCTTTAGGAAACAATGAAACCAATAATTCTCTTCTAGGTTGAAATGATTGTAATGATGATAAAATTGGTTTAACCATTTCTTGAGTACAAACAACAACTACTGGTTTTCCTGTTAGAATAGCTTCAACCACTTTATCTTGACCTTTGTTAATCAGTCTCATAAAGAAATAAGGTGAAGTTTCTGATTTGATAATTTCTACGGTTTGAGCTGCTGTGGTCTCTTGTTTAGTCATTATTGAGGAAAGTTTAGTGGACCAACCTCTTATTCTTGTTTGAAGACCTTCATCTAGTTCAAAGCCTGGTTCATAGAGAATAAGACCAGCAAGTTGTTTCGCAATATTGGAACTATGATAGTTAAAAACAGGAACTTTGATATAAAGCTGTGACTGTAATTCTTCTTGGATGATATAAGTTAAACATGCCATAGTAATGGGCGATCTCTTGCTTTTGCAAGGTATACCAAAGAAGAAGGAATAAGCAACTCCCCCTATATCGTGAAGTGGTAAAACGGCAGAACTTTCTTTCATCAAATCTGTAGCTGCAGCACCCGATAGCATACGAATAGAAACTCTGTGAGAATCTTCTTCTGTTAGGTTATCGCGTTGTAAAACTTTTACTCCTACAGTATCATCAAATACGCTAAAACAAATTTTTTGTTCCATCTAAAAAAAACAACCTTATGCTTTCTCTTAAATGTTCTGTTGAGGGAAACCAAGTAGTTCTAAAGCTATCTAGACTTCTTGAGTAAAGACAAGCGTATAGTTTTTAAATTGTCAATGAAACCTAATCTACCTATCCGGTGATATGAGTGGTAGATAATGGAGATATGATAGAATCTCTAGTCGAAAGACTAGGTCGAACTAAACGCCTTATCCTGATAGAACTTTCCATAGAATCTGTTGGATATAAGAAGTTGTCAAAGAAACTTCGAATTGGTCTGGATACGATCAGATCCCACATCAAAACTGGTAAGCATTCGAATTCCCTCACTCAATTAGGTTTGATTCAACAAGAGGAAAGGGGTTGGTCAATTACCGAATTAGGCGAAAAAATATTGGAGATTTTGAAAAAAGATCCTGAATATTCTTCATTTTTCTTTGTGAACCCCACAATAGAAAATGAGGATTAGGATGAGAAATCAAAATTCTCTTCTTTTTTTTTAAAAATTAAAAACAATCTAGGGCTTCTTTCACTAGTCTGGAAACTTCAGTTTTTCCCAAAACATCAATGAGTGTTCCGGCTCTAGGTCCTGATTTTTGAGCTAGCACTATTTGATATAGTGATCTAAAGAAATTACCTGGTTTAATTTCTTTTTCCTTAGCTATCTCATAAAGATATTGAGTAATAGAATCTCCTTGATAGTTCTCAGGAAGCTTCTGTAGAGCCATGTATAATTCTTTAAGGACTGGTAAATCTAATAATTTCACAATATCACATTTTGGATTTTTAACCACACTGAATTTGAAGTTATTACTAGCGTAATTTTCTATCCAAAATTTTGCTCTTTGGATTCTGTTTCTTAACAGCTGCAAATCTCTTTTACTAATATTGAAAGGAATTATCTCTTTGGCTTTAAGAGTTTCAATAACCTGTTCTTCATCAAACAAATAAACTTGTAAGAATGTAACAAGCTGTCCATAATCCATCCTGATTGGCTTTTCTTCAAAAGGCTCTGCCATAAGAGCAAGTTCGTAAGCTTTGACAGTCTTTTCCTTAGTTTTCTTATGTTCGATATCTCTCTCTTTATAGTATAATTCCTCCGCAAGATCATAGTCTGAAGCTACTCCAGGCACATCCATCTCAACTTTAAAATCTGTGTCTGTTCTCAAATTAGTTCTATAGATTTTGTAAAGAAATATAGATGGATCTAATATACTCGGAAATTTTGATACAGGCAAACCACTGCCTGTGCTCCCACTTAATTTCTTACCACCAAAGGTTAGAAAACCATGAGTAATTAACATAGGTAATTTACTTTTTCCAAATATTCTCTCGTGGATTGCTAAAGATGAATCTATAGATCCTCCCGATACACCATGATCTTTACCTGAAGATTCAACAGTAACTCCTAAGAAATCTTGTCTGGCAGCCCAGTCAAGTCGCCATTTAATTTTCCAGATTGTTTCTCCTAAAATTAAGGAGGACTTCTGTCCACATCCTCGTCTTTCTTTCTGGCACAAGATTTCTACCTTAATTTTATCATCTATAAATTTATAATCAATGAGTTTTGGAGCAGATAGATTATTACATTCAGGACATTGTATTAGAAAGAAATCTTCCATTTTTGAGCCAGTTATATCCTCCGTTAATTCGTGCATTTCTTCACTTTTTTCAAGAAACAATTTTGCATATTTGTCATATTTTCCTTCTTTATATAGTTTCGATGTAAGAATTGGATCAGGATTGACATCAAAATCATTCATTATAGCTAAAGCATCAGCGATGAAATGCTCTGCGTATGAATCATGACAACCTAAAGGATCTGGTACTTCACAGATTGCATGCCCTAGGTAAGGCTTCAGTAACTTACCATACTCTTTGAAGAATGCAGGTATTTTTTCAAAAGGATCCACATCATCTATGTTGAGTAAATAATATGAATCTGCCCCTAAACTGATTAATTCTCTATGAATGGCTCTGCAAGTAACTGCTTCTTTGAAGTTTCCTATATGATAATAACCTGATGGTGCCCATCCAGTAGCAACTACTTGTTTTTTACCAAAAATCTCAATAGCCTCATTGCTAACTACAGTCGCCCAGTGTTCATATAATCTTTCTTCTGCTTCTTCTTCATGTGTCATGGTTAAAACAACATCCCATTACTTAACTTAAAAATTATGGTTTCTGTTAGTATATTTAAGTAACTTGTGAGTAAAGATCAAGAATCCTCGATTTCCATGCTTCAAAGCTCTCTGGCGTTGTGGGATAGGTTTCGCAGTGTTTAGCAATTGCTTTGCTTGTGCTTATTGCTTTTTTCATCATCAACAAGAGTCCATATTTAGGAAAACATCTAACAGCTCGATCTAAATAATCTATAAAGGATTTCTTCTTCATAATACCTGCAGAAGTTAAATCTGATTGTTTAATCACTTTTCGCTTAAGTAGAAATTCTAGTTTTTCTGGTCCTATTTTTTCTAAAGCTATTGTTAGAATTCTACTTCTTGCATGATCTGCACCAAATTCTTTCATGATTAGAAGATTATATTTCCATAAATCTTCCAGTTCAAAAGAGTTCTTTTCAATTGCATTACAAGCAACTTCTCCAGCAAAGCATCCAGCCATTAATGCTGGACCATGACCTTCAGCTGTTAGTGGATCAGCATGAAAAGCAGCGTCTCCTGCTACAATTAAACCATTACCGACTGCATTCCATAAAGGTTCTCTGATTGATACTACATCTCCTCTCCCGTCTATTGTTTTGTAAGTACCTTTAGGGTAATATTTTTCTATAGCTTTAAAATAGACAGATTTAACACTTTTTTTGGCATGTTTTCCTTCTTTGATAAATCCAGTACCACAGTTCAAACGTTTTTTTCCATCAGCAAAGAACCATATATATCCCGGTTCTGGTATATCTTTTTCATACTGCAGAACTATTTTACCTTCTAAATCATGATCGTGATTTAATTCGATTATCTCTCGATAACATGGAGCAAAATCTGCTTTAGTAACTTTTTTGTTCAATTTTGGTTCATATTCTTGTGGTAAACCTGTTCTTATTACTGCCATAGTTCCACTGCAGTCAATTACCATTTTAGAAAGAATTTCTATACTATTATGTTCTGAATCTTTAATCAGAACCCCAGTTACTTTGTTATCTCCCATAATTGGCTGTTTTACTCTACATTGATCTTTTAAAATTACTCCTGATTTTATTGCTTCTTGAAGCAACCTTTGCCCGAACTTATGACGATTAATCATATACCCTATAGCTGGAAGTGTAATATGATTCTTAGGTAAAGCTGTTCGAAGAACTAAATCTTCAATTCGTGCATTAATCTCCTCTTCCTTTGGGGGGGCAATAGAAAGTTTTTCCAAAGCTTCGTGAACTGTTTCTTTTGAGATTGCCTCACCACATACTTTATCTCCAATCTTCTCTCTTTTCTTCTTATCAAGAAGTAAGACATTATATCCCCTCTTTCGACAAATTAAAGATGCAGCTACTCCCGCAGGACCTGCTCCAACAACTATTACTTCATAAGAATCTTTCATTGATAGAATCCAATTCCCTAAGTTATAAATAAACTCTATGTGATTAACTAAATGAATAATTTAGAGAGATTTGACAAGCTCTCTAGAGATTGATGATTCTTTGTCTAAAACTTCTTTTTCAGTTTTATCACCAATGAATATTTCGAACATCTTAAAAGATGGTGGAGTGTCTCCTGCAACTTTGATTTCGACAGATGCATATCTTCCTATAGGTGGAGGTTCTGTTATCCATGTTATTATCTTAGCTCCTGAATCATCAATTTGTTCCATTATTTGTGAATTTTCTGGATCTCTTCCTACCACAGCATGGCTAACAGGGAATTTATCAGCTAGAGATATGATTTCATCAACATCTCCTTTAATATTCTTAATTGTGTAATTAACATTATACCCTATATCTCTTTCAGAGGATTTGATGAACTTAGCTATCTTGAAAATTGTTTTTCCTTCTTTATCTTGAATAAGTTTCTTTCCTCTGAATAGGAATGGAAAATAATCGAGTTTATAGGATTTATCTAAGGAATGATCAGCTGGAACATTCTTATGTTTCCATCTTACAATAGTTCCCTTCAGTTTAACCTTTTCAATTACTGCATTTGGAGGAAGTGCTTCAGGATTTGTTTTTAAGACGTCAAATTCTGGAGGAATCTCATCTATAATATGTAATTCCTGTAGCTGACGATTATGAATGTTAAGATATTTAATACTGGAAGAAAATTCTAAACCTGATAAAGAAATATCTTCAAATGAATTAAGAACTGCAATTACTTCATTTTGAATTATCTCTAGAATTGTTCGATTTATTCTCTTAGATAATTTGTATTTGATTTCGACTTCTTGATCTTGCTGAATTTCTGGAATCTCCCAAGTAATTTCCAAAACCTTTTCTTCTTTCTCTTTTGATGGTTCGCTTTCTAGATTGGCAATTTCCATATTATCTATAGCAAAACAATAAGGTATCTCATCTATGATTTTAATTTCTGTGATTGTTTCTTTGTGTTTATTTATCAGACTTGAAATCAGAGTTACATTCTTGAGAGTTTCTCCAGCCCCTAATGAGTTTTCTTTTTCAGTGGTTTCAATTTCACCGCTTGCCAATTTATACTGAATTCGACTTTTTATTGTATTTGGTATCTGATATTTATTATCTTCCATTAACTTTTGAAGAAGTTCATCTCTGAAGTAATCATCTTCTGGAAGTTTTTTAATTGTAATTTCATGACCAATTATTTTACTGTCTTCTACAGTATCAAAAGCTTTTTCGAAATTTTCAGTACTCACTTCTTTAGTTTCTGTAATTAGAGCTTCTAAATCTTCAGAAAATAGCTCATCTGATCTTAAAAGCCGTAAAAGTAAATTGTAATCACCAAGAATGCCTGTTTCTGATAAATATTCTTCGATCCATCGAGCTACTCTTGTTTCATGAGGTGCTAAAATTGTTGACCAGAATTCATTTACGGTAATTACTATCTCTAGAAGATTCCTGCATTCTTTTTCATTTATCAAACCATGAGTATCATAAAACGAGACTATACCGCTCATAGAGGTACCAAAAACATTTGTAAAAGGATCAATTTTAATAAAGTATCTAGTTGAACCCCAAATTGATTTTTGTTCAGCCATTTTAATCGACCCTCACTGTTTCTTGAATGGAAATGACCTCATATTCAACAAGCTTCTCAGTAGAAATTTCGAGCTCCTCAGTTTTTCCACTCTTGTGATTTAGTATTGATACAGAGAAAGTTCCTTCAGGCAAAAAATTATGTACATATCTCCTTACTAGTGAAACATTTTCAAACATTGTACTGGGGCTAGCAGGTATTTGATCTAAATCCCCAAAAATATCCATTTTGCGAATACTTATGATTTCTCTATTGCTTTTTGTTTCACTTCTTCTTTCAAATATTGTTCTAACAGTATCTAGATGGAAACCTGAAAGTTCCTTACTTATTGACTCTTTAAAAACTTCTTCTGCTTTCTGAAGGTCATCCAACAAAAGATATCTACTTATTAGCTTACTATATGCATAAGATTGAATATCTTGATTGTCAAGATTTTCCATCGTTTCTGCAACGAAGTGCCATAAGATAACAGATTCAATAAACTGGTCATCTTCTTCTAGCTTTTTAATCCCTTTTTCAATGAATTTTAGAAAATCATCGTGTGATTTTTTAGCTAGTAGGTCTTTTCCTTTTCTAATCATTTTTTGTACATCATCATCTGCACTCAATATAGACCACTTTCCAGTCAAACAATTTACAATTGTATATTTTGAGAACTTCTTATTTAAACTATATCCTAGTATTCATTAAAATTTTATGCAAAATTATTCTGAAAAAAAAGAATGTATTCTATCTCTCTAAAAACACATAACAAAAAAGACTGTTTCGATAAAGTTAAAAGAATACTCTTTTTTTTGTAGTTATGGCTGAAATTGAAAGCAAAAATTTTTGCGCATTCCATTTCCACAATAGTTCCGATGGGGAATGTTCAAATTGTGGATTAGCAATTTGCAATCTTGACCAACAATATGACTTACAAGCTAACAGACAATGTCAAATATGTTTTAATTTAACAAGAGCTAAGAAGATTGCTCGATATATGCAATTTAGTTTGTGGGGTGTAATTATTTCTCTTATTGTGATGTTATGGTTATTACTCAGGGCCAGTGGAAATACTTTTTATGCTTTCCTGCCAGCTCTTCTACTATTAATTGTTCCATATCTTCTACGTCCTGTTCTGATGAAATTGTATTTTAGAGATTTAGCGCCAATTGAGTCGATATTGCCTATCCTTCGTTATTTTGAAGGTACTGGAAACATGGACCATTACAAACTTTTCTTGAGATTTTTAGGCAAATTAACTGTAGAAGATATTAAAACTATCCAAAAACCATTATATGACTATTTAATTCCAGCTCTTGCTTTCAATTATTCTAAGTTACCTGAAGGTTGGGAAGAAGATTTGACTAAACATCTTCAAATTTCTAAGGAAAGATTTATCGAACTCATGGTGAAGGATTATCGCACCATCTTGATTCAGACTGCTGTTCATAGTGCTCAGAGTAATATGGCACTCTTCATTTTCTACTTGAGTGAAGCAGCTTCTGATAAAGACCTCATTAAAGAATACATCATTGAAACTACATCTAAAGATGTTATGAAGTTAAATGAAGAAGAAGTAAATATCATTTATAAACATCTTTTAGAAGATTTATATCTCTATGAAGATCGATTTCTTGAACTCTGTGATGAATTAGGACTTAAAAAGCAAAAAGATTTACTTATTCAACTTATAGAAAGATTTGATCCCCCTCCCGTACCAAAGAATCAGATTGAAGCTGTTATGTCTTCAGACCAACTTAGGGAGAAAAGAAGAAAGGAAAAGGAATTAGCTGAAAATCCTATCCCTCTAGAAATCGAGCAACAAACTGAGGAAACTCAGTAAAATCATCTTTTTATTTTGTAAGTATTCGCAACTCATATATTTACTAGTTTTGAGTCTCTAATTGAGAATAGCGAATATGATGAGGAATTACAACCGATGATTTCATGATTTTCCTAGCTCACTCTGATTACGTTATTCTCATTATCTATTCTTATTTTCAATAATTTGAATCCCCCAATATAGATAACAAAGTCTTAATAAGATAGTTTATATTTTCTATATTATCATATTATAAAGGACCACTGATGACATTTACTGAACGAAAAAGGAATACTATTACTTTTGTTTGGCAATTTTCAGGTATTTTTCTTTATCTTTTTACGATTGCTGTTGCTTTAACAGGTTTTGTTTATTTGGTCTGGTCTTTTGTATTGATGATTCAAAGATTCTATGAGGTACCGTTCCAGAATATAATGATATTAGAGTTTATTTTGAATCTAATTACATTATTAGTAGAATTTCTAGGTGTATTCTATACTGTCATGTTACTAAACCACATGGCTTCTACC
>JAGLOH010000450.1 GCA_023139025.1 Candidatus Heimdallarchaeota archaeon
AATCGCTGGAAATAGAAGTATTTACACAACAGCATCATTTAATGAATTTTTCAGAACATTTATAGTTGAATCAGTAATTAGTAAGCTTTCCGAGAAAAGCATAACTGATGTAATGTCAAATTTGGGTAAAACATCAGACTTCATAGAAGATGAAGTGAAAGGCGACCTATTAGAAATGGGAATAAAACTGAAGAACCTCAAATTTGGAGGAATCGACACAACACCCGAATATAGAGATCGTTTATTCTGGATGCGTTCTGGTGTCGCTGCACAAGATATTCAACAATACGCAGGTATGGCCAAAGTTGTAGAAAAAATGCCTGAAGGTGGAAGTGGTTTAACTGGAGCTGTTATGATAAACAACCTTTTCTCTAGAAGTGAACTAAAACAAGCAGATAAAATAGAGAAAAAAGGTGAAGTAGAAGCAGCATTCATTACATGTAACCAATGTAAAAACAAAGTTTCACCAGCAGCAAAATTCTGTGCTAATTGTGGAGATCCAACAGACGATGAAAAGAAAGGTGAAGTGAAGTTCTGCACTGAATGTGGAGCTAAAAACGCACCTGATGTTAAATTCTGTGGAAATTGTGGACATAAGTACTAAATTTCTTCCCTTTTTTTATTTTTATTTTTGTGTATTTTCAATCCATTTTTAGGTTTCAATTACACAATAAGCATCTGTAAACTAGAGCTGATATATTTTTAACTATTGAGTAATAAAAAAAAGAAGAAAAAAAGAGTTACCATTCGGTTAGTAAACGTCCTTGAATATCTCTGAAGCTTCCAAAAAGTATTGAGAAAAAATCAATAAATGGACCAAATCCAAAGATTCCCAGAGTAAAGAGATATACAAGCCCCATTCCGACATTCCCTACATAAAACCTATGAAGACCCAGATAGCCAAGAAAAATGCATAGAATTAATGCAACACCTCGACTATGTGGAGATGGAGGTTGCTGTGCATAAACAGGTTGTTGTACGACAACTACAGGTTGAGCTTGAGGTTGTTGCATTGGTTGCTGTACTGGCTGTTGTTGAGTTGTTTCTTGTATAGATTTCCCACAGTTTGCGCAAAACTTTACTCCTTGTTCTAAAGATGTTCCGCAATTAGGACAAAAATACTTCGCTGCCATAATAATCACTTTTTACAGTAGTAAAAACATTATACATTTTCAAATATATAACACTTATGTAACCTTTTAATAGGCATCTGCTTGTAGATAGCTATGTTAGTAAATTAGCTCCATATTCATTAACATGTATTTGTTATCCGACCTACTTTTCAAACTTTTTTTTGAATTGCTCACTCTGTTTAGTCCCCAAAAAAAGGACTACTCCTAAGGCTTGAAATCCAAATATGATTGGTACTATGAAATTAAATAAAGTGTGCCCTGCTCTACGGCTTGTATGAAAGACAATATCCTTTCTTATAGCTCCTATAGCTACAGCTATTGTGAAAAGAACAGTTATTATAATCATAGCTAGGAATGAATAGGCGTTGATCCGAGGAAATTCTTTGTCTATAAAGAAAACAATAGTGTATGATAAAATTGCACCAAACAGAAACGCTGGTGCTGTATAAATTAATATGACATGTCTAGAAAAAGCTGTATCAGCTGGAGAATGAGCTAAAATAATGTACAGAATTCCTTGAACTAGACCTAAAACTGTTCCTGATAAACTCAACCATTTTGTAGTCTTTTTCTTTTGAAAAAATGTCCACATTATAGAATAATAGATTAGCACAAAGATGGCTAGCAGATTTAGTGCAGTTGTATACAAAAACCTAGAAATTGTATTAGACTCTCCATTATAAGCTGTGATTCTTCCTAGATCACTCAT
>JAGLOH010000451.1 GCA_023139025.1 Candidatus Heimdallarchaeota archaeon
TGTAGTTTTACCAGCTCCGTTTGGGCCTAGAAGCCCCACAAATGAGCCTTCTTTGATTTTTAATGATATATTATCTAATGCAGTTATTTCTTTTCCCTTTTTTGTAAATTGTTTACTTAAATTTTCAATCTCTATTGACACATTACTTCACATAAACTGAAATATATAAGCTCAACAAAATGAGATGTATGGAGTTCTCCTTCTAACTAACAGAATTATTCAATTCATCTTTCCGGAAAACGAAGTACAAAATTACTGTTAATATCAGTATTATTCCAGTAATCCACGCAAATAACCAAGGATAGATTGGAGATATATTGTATAGAACTGTTGACAAATAGGTTGTACTTGTAATACCTAAGAAGAAACCTGTAGTTATAATTGAATAGATTACCGAGAAATGCGCTTTTGGTAATTCATAAGTTAGGATTGTAAATACTACTGGAAAAAATAATGCGTGACCAATATTTTTGATAAACAATATTGCAGCATATACATATGGATTGTTTGGAACTAAATATATAAGTAAATAATTCAAAGTAATGATGACAGATGCGCTTAGAAGGAGTGATTTATTTGTTTTTGGTTTATTTGATATTATCCATCCTACGAACGGTGAAATAAGGACAAAACTTAACTGAGATAAACCTAAAATAGTTCCAATCGTTCTTTCGGACAGAAAAAGGATATTCTTGCCATAAAGAGAGATTACTGGATCTGTTATACCTGAGATAACTCCAAAGATAATGAAACTTAGTGTGAAAAAGATAAATGTTCTAGATTTGAATATTTTGAAATCTAATTTTGTTTTGTCACCTTTTTTAATATCTATTCTTCTGACAAATTGAATTGCTTCAGCTTTTCCCTCTACAAAAAGAAGTTGAAATACTCCTAAACCAAAAATTGCAATGATGAAACCAGATAATAGCATAACATAACCTGGAAGGAAATCTAGAACGAAACCTAAACTTATTACCGCTATTAGTATTCCTAATCTTCCAAAACTGGAGATAAGAGAGTTATACAACCCTTTGTACTTAGACTTCAAATCAGACAACAAGGATCTACTGCATAAACCAAAGACATTATTCGTAAGTCTTAGCAATACAAAAAGCAATGCTAGAAGAGCAGTGTTATCTGTTAAGGCTAGAGAACCTACTGAACCAATCAGCAAAATATATGATGTTACAATAGAAATTTTACGACCAAATTTTTCAACAAGCCAAGCACTTGGAACTCTCCCAATTAAACCCGCAAATGTATAAGCTGTAGCTATAATCCCCCACCGAATTAATACTTCTGTTTCAATTCCTGATGTAAAATCGTTCAATTCATTGGGAAAGAAGTTATCAAACGACATGAAGAATGCATAATTCATCATTTGAAAAGAAACTCTTTCTTGAATGTAAAGTGGAAATAGTTGTCTTATTGACATAAATACTGCAAAACTGAGAAACTGTGATGTGAAAAAAGCTATTACTTCCCTAGTTTCAGGAGCTTTAAGAAGAGCTTTGATATTCATTTGGATATCAGTAGGAGGGGAAAGTTCAGTTTCTAGGGTAGGCATTAAATCAACTCAGTCTAATAGGTATTTTGATTACAAGCTAGATGAACTATAAAAGATTCATTTTCTCTGCAGAAGCTCAGCATATATTTTTTCTGCTAGCTCATTTGCTTCTTTGGAGTTAGCTACAAGTTCAATTTCAGCTGCTGTCTGAATCCCAAGCCTTAGTTCTACAGCTCTCGCTATTTGTTCTTGTTGGAAAATGTCACCTCTAGAAACTTCAGGTGTTGTGCCTAATATTCTTAAGATTGCAACTCCAACAGCATCAATTGCTAC
>JAGLOH010000452.1 GCA_023139025.1 Candidatus Heimdallarchaeota archaeon
GCTTACATCCCCTACATCAGTTGAACCAGGAAGAGTAAACTCTGGTAAGGTATTTGGGAGAATATCATCAAAGATAATTTTAGTTTTGATTTTTTCAATCATATCTTCTCCCAGTTCTTCTTCAAATGCTCCAAATGTGTTTAGTTCAGGAAGTTCTCCTTCATTGAAGGTTTGACGAAGTTTCTCACCGAATTCTATTTCTTCTTTTGTATATCGGGGGGCTCCCACTTCTTTGAATTTCTCAAATAGTACACCCCCTACAACATTATTTGGTATAAGATCAGATGCAGCTTTATCAAAGATGATCTCAACTTCAGTTTCTGTCATTAATGCTGCTCCTTTAGCTATCTTCTTCACTCTTTCGTAAATTTCTTTAGTTTGTAGAATGGTTGGAGCACGAATTAAATACAATACTTCAGCATCTGCTTGGACAACATTGGGAGCATTTCCACCTGTATTTGTAACAGCGTAGTGTAATCTAGCCTGAGTTATAATATGCTCTCGTAGATAGTTCGCTCCTATATTCATGAGTTCAACAGCATCCAAAGCTGAACGACCCATATGAGGTGCAGCTGCTGCATGAGCACTTATCCCCTTGAAACGAAAATATACTTGAATATTGGATAAACTAGATAAGTTGAATATGAAGTTTGTACTAAAGGGATGCCAACACAAAGCAATATCAACAGCATCGAATAATCCTTCTCTAACCATGTAAGTTTTGCCTGAGCCACCTTCCTCCCCAGGACATCCATAATATTGAATAATACCTGGAATTTTATGAGATTCAAGATAGTTCTTTACAGCAATTGTAGCTGCTAAACCGCCAGCACCTAGTAAGTTATGACCACATCCATGACCACTAGCTCCTTCTTCCACAGGAGTTTTTTCAAATACTCCTGCTTTTTGACTTAGACCTGATAAGGCATCGTATTCACCTAAAACAGCTATAATTGGTCCTTCTTTTCCATAAGAAGCAACAAAAGCTGTAGGCATATCTGCTACACCTTTAGTAACCTCAAAACCCTCTTCTTCCAAAACCTCGATTTGCAGCTTAGCAGATTTGACTTCTTCAAAGCGAATTTCTGCATATTCCCAGATTTTATCAGAAATATCTATGAATCTTTGTTGATTAGCATCAATCCATTGAATTATGTCGGTGAAATTTGTCATTGTAAATACCTTATGAAGAGAAGTTCATTGACTTAGTTTTAATCTTTTTCATGAACACATCCATTAAGATTCTTGAATTTTTACAAAAAACTATTAAGCGGTTAAGAACTAGTTTTACTAATTTGAGAGTATAAAGTGAGTATATGAAAGGGGTATTTTCTACTGAACTAAAAGAAATAGAACAATTAATTATTAGCAGTAAATATCAAGAATCTTTAAACCGATTAGATAATCTTCTGAATAGAAAGGAACTTCTTGAAGAAGAAATTATTCAAGCAAAAATCCTCAAAGCAAAGATATTTCTTGATATTCAACCCTTTTATGAAGCCTTGATTAATGCTAAACAAGCATATGAAGAAAGTGTCAAAATCAGTGATACCTTCTTAATTTTCGATTCAGCTATGGCTTATGCTCGATCCTCCAGCTACTTGGGCATAGGAGAATCAGCTAGTGAAAAAATGAAGCAAGCAATAGATGTTCTTGAAAAGTACAAGAATCAAGAATCACCTGACTATCTAAAGAGGAAAGCAAGAATACTAACATATGGGATTAGTAGTAGATCAGAAAAATACATGGATAAACTAGATCAAGCTATAGATATTTTTGAACGAGTAGGAGACGATTATCAGAAAGCTTGGTATCTATTTAGCAAAGCAGTTGCTTTTA
>JAGLOH010000453.1 GCA_023139025.1 Candidatus Heimdallarchaeota archaeon
CGAGCTGTTGAATGTCAACCATTTCTCTAGTAAGAGAACGCTTTACCGAAGTTAAAGCCACTAGCTGATGTATTGCTGATGCAAATAGGGGGTCTTCAATAGAAACAAATTGAACTCTATCTCCTTTATCAATGAGAATAATCATTCTATGTCGTGCAAAAGCTACGAGAGCGTCAGATATTCCTCCAACTCTATAGAAATTGTGAGCACTTTCAATACCATCAACTTTAACTCTTCTACCTGTAAAGAATTTCTTAAACAGAATATCATCTTTAGCGAAAATATAAATGAAGTCGTCAGAATTCAACTTCTCAGCAAAGTTTCCGACTGAATAGAAACCATATTTATGAACCTCACCAGCTGTCTCATAAAACTGCTCTAATGCATCAGAAACAGTTGTTGATGCTATTGTAAATTGTTTAAGAAATTCCTTAAATCTCTTGATAGGTTTGTCGGCAAAGTATTTAGCAGGTTTAGAATCTTCATCCTTATATACAAAACCTCTATTAGTTAGATCGTCTAAAACACCATATATTTTCGCTTGAGGTATTTTTGTTTCTTCTGCTAACTTAGGAGCTGTTGCATTACCCATTCTTACTATCTCTAGGAATGCTCTGGATTCATATTCTGATAATCCAAATAGTTTAAGATTCTCTACTAAGTCGCTTTGTTTCGACATTCTAATCTTTCTTAGTGGTGCAAGTTTATAAAGTTTGGTATTTAGTTACTACCGCGGTGGTTACAAAAGTGAACCTTTAAATAGTACTTCGACTTACTACCGTAGTAGTAACAAAAACACGAGAAAAAAATAACTATCTCGGTGGTAAAAAATGGCAAAAACAAGATTTCAATACATGAACGGTCTGGTCATTGTAGCAATAGTATTTATTAGCTTAACAATTGTACCAGTTGGTGTTTTATCTGGAGTAATATACAGTGAAGGAGGTTATAATATGCATGAATTCACTGTTGGTCCTAATAGTACTGAAACAGTCCATATGCAAGTTATGGGTGATCTTCTATTCTATTATGATGTTACAACATATCCTGTAAGTTTTGAGGACATAGAGATTTATCTATTGACAGAAACTCAATATGAAAGCTGGATTAGTTCTAATGATTCGACTCCTCAAGATTATGTACTTACAACAAATAATGATCTTCCATTCAAATGGATAGACGCAAAAGGTGTTGACCATTATATAGTCGTATATAATTACGATTATGTAGACACACTCAATTTCAAGGTACATTACGTATCTGCTGATAGAGCAAAAATTATAGCTCTTCTAGCTATAGGACTATTTCTAGCCCTCTGGATTACAATTCTATCCCTTTACACTGTTGCGTATATTCTTAAGGTTTTAATCATTATACCTATTTTTGGTCAAAGATATGCCAATGGTGATGATAGAAGAAGAGGTAAAGATAGACGATCTAGTTATGATTATAGATCTCCCCCAGCTGCTCCCGCAGCCCCAGCTGTTAAAGCTGCTCCTGCTGTAAAGGGTGTAAAAGCTGCTCCTGCTATTCCCGCTATTAGGAGAACCCCTTCTGTTTCTGTTAAAAGAACTCCAGCTATCCAGAATATCTCTTCAACTTATGTTGTTGCTGGTCAAGCTAAAGAATATCCCAAAGGTGATTTCAAGAGATTCTTAGCTAGAACTTGGGATTCTACTTCTATAGCTGAAAGAGTCTTAGTAGTCATAGCCTTATTCTTCCTATTGACTGGAGCTGTTACAGGAACTTGGTATATAATTGTAGTATTTCCAATTACACTACTTGGTATATCTATCATAGTCTATTTTGCAGGTCGCAATCGACGTGAAAAACTCA
>JAGLOH010000454.1 GCA_023139025.1 Candidatus Heimdallarchaeota archaeon
AGCCACAGCATACATCCTAATCCTATTATACCACTTGCCAAGTCAGTGAAGTTTGAGGATAGCTTGAGGTTTTGCTGTAACATAAACAACGGTTAGAGCAAGTCCATCGCCCAATCCAAAGGGAGTATCCCCTTCTTGATATTCAGATACCTGTCTCTCACCAATTTGAATTTTCAGAGTAATCAAAGAGGTTATAAAGTCCTTGAAGCCTTTTCGGCATCCTAAGAATAAGAAATACCATAGTAATAAAAACAACAACGAGGGTAACAACGAATGTTAATGGTTCATAGAAAAATTAACATTCGTTGTAGTAATGTTGGGTTTTAATCGAAATGCTCGGCAAAAGCCCATATCTGAGGCTCGCATTGGGTTACTCTATACAATAGACGTTCAGAAATATCCTTGTTATTAAACCAGAAGCTAGCTTTATTTCTGGAGGGGACATACCAGAGCTCGATATGTACTAAGCTAGTATTATCCGGGAGGAGAGCTCTATCGATTATGAAACACTCCACAACGTTCCGATGATACTTCCGGAATTCTGAATCTAGAGAATCAAGGGGAACTAAAAAGTCAGTAATAAGGTAAGCAACACCTAAATCTTTTGGAGCCTCATGTCTGAAGCCGCTACCGCACGGTTGCCCTGCCGAACCAGTAGTAATAACAATTGGGATTCCTTTTGCAGGTCTTTCTTCGTTTCTTTCGGCTTGGATATGGGCTTCACCACTTTGATGTTCTGTGAAATGAAATCCTGCATCAGGGAAAAAACAGAGGGTTTCTAAGTCATGGTGTTCTACCTTCAGAATGTAGTAATAACTGTCCCCATCTTTTATGAGGACACGGAATTCTATTTTATCTGAAACACTTCCCACCAAAATATCTTACCACAACTGTTATTGGGATACTTTGGGCACAGTGCAGATTCAACATAAAAATATTTATGTTGAAATTCCTAAAATTAAAAATTGGGTTTGTTCAGAGCAGTTATGCACGGCACAGAGGACTTGAATTGGGATATGGGCTGGAATTGAGGCTAGACTCTACTGTGCTAAATATTGGAACGCCAACGACACATTTTAATAATTCAAGCTGGCTCAAAGATGCTAAAACCAATCCCAGCTAATTCTCCAACGGAAATTCGTTTTGAAGTGGATTGTCTATGTGGCTTCAGGAAGACAATCATTATCCTCTTGACAGTTGAAATTGAAAATTATTACAATGGATTTTTCCACAAAGTAGAGGGTGTATTACAAAATTAATTTGCTCAGGAGGTTGCCATGGATAGTACAAAGGTTTTAAAGAAGGTCGAGATATTTCATGGATTGAGCTTAACCCAACTTGAATCCCTAGCGCAGATCTCAGAAGAAAAGAAGTATCGTAGAGGCGAGACGATATTTACTGAGCGTAGCACAGGTGATGAGGTGTACATTATCAAGAAGGGTAAAGTGTGCATAGAACTGGGGTTGAAGGGCAAACCTAATACAGCCACTATACAAAGATTGAGTGTGGGGCAGATTTTCGGGGAATTGGTGCTGGTAGATAGGAGAAGCCGTTCTGCGACTGCTGTATGTGAGAATGACTGTGAGATAATCACTATCAATAGAGATAAGCTTGATAAGCTTTTTGAACAAGATAGTCGCCTTGGCTATACAGTTATGAGGAATCTGGCCCAACTGCTAGCCGAGCGCCTGCGCAGGACAGATTTAATGTTAGTGGCAAGTGTCCTGTGGGAATAACTCTGGGGTCTTAATTATGGAAGAACTACGGGTAGATGCGTATTCCCCTCCCGAAATCGCCAAAAGGATTGCCGCAGTTGCCGAAAAGAAGTCAGGCCT
>JAGLOH010000455.1 GCA_023139025.1 Candidatus Heimdallarchaeota archaeon
TGGCTTAGAATCAATAATAAAGAGAGGTTATTTAACTTTGAAAAAGTAGCGCGAAGGAAATATATGGACATAGCTAGTGTCAACAGTGCTATTTCATTTGATTTTAACAATGATAAAATACAAAACGCTCATTTATCTGCTGGAGGAGTAGCTCCTGTTCCTAAGTATCTGGAAAAAACGTCTAATTATCTTGAGAACAAGAAAATCACAGAAGATATTATAAAAGAAGCTATAAAAATTGCTGATTCTGAGATTAGTCCCATAGATGATGTTCGAGGAACAGCTCGTTACAAAAGATTACTCTTTAGACAGTTAGTTTATGCTCATTTCTTAACACTATTTCCTGAATTGGAGGTATCACTATGAAAGATTTAATTTCTCCTCACACTCGTGGTGAATCAATTTATGTTGATGATATTCCTGAACCAGTAAATCTTCTCCAAGCAATAGTTTTTACATCAAATATACCACACGGAAAAATCATCTCTTTAGATATAACCAAAGCGGAGAATAGTGATGGTGTTTGTAAAGTTCTTATCGCTAAAGATATTCCAGGAGACAATCAAATAGGACGCCTTATTCAAGATGAAGAACTCCTTGCAGAGAAAGAGGTTCATTTTATTGGTCAACCCATTGCAGTAGTTTTAGCTGAAACAAAGGAACAAGCTAAACAAGCAATGAAGTTAATTAACATAGAATATGAAGAACTTCCTACAGTATTCGACTCTCGTGAAGCGGCTAGAAAAGGACTACTAATTTCTTCTTCACGCACCTTAACGATTGGAGATATTGAATCAACTTGGGGAAAATGTGCAACTGTTATCGAAGGAATAGCGGAGTCTGGAGGTCAAGAGCATGTATATCTTGAAACACAAGCTTCGCTAGCTATACCCGATGAAAATGGTAGAATAATTATTTATTCTAGTACCCAAGCACCTACAACAGTTCAAGGTACAACCTCAAAAATTCTAGGATGTGATATGAACTTAATTGAGGTTGATGTGAAACGACTTGGCGGAGCTTTTGGTGGAAAAGAAGACCAGGCTACACCATGGGCAGCTATTTGTGCTCTCGGAGTTTACCATACAGACCGTCCAGTAAAGCTAGTTCTTACAAGACGTGAAGATATTATTATGACAGGTAAACGTCATCCATATTCAACTGATTATAAGATCGGTCTAGATGAAGAAGGTAAAATACTTGCTTTTTCTGCCGAATTTTATCAAAATTCAGGAGCAGCTGCTGACCTTTCAACAGCCATTCTTGGACGAACACTTTTTCATGCAACTAATGCTTACTATGTACCTAATGTCCGTGTAACCGGTTATCCATGTAAAACTAACATAGTTCCTTTCACTGCTTTCAGAGGATTTGGTGGTCCTCAAGGAATGTTTGTTATAGAGTGTGCTATTGCACATGCTGCTGAAATAACGGGTATTCCAGTTTCAGTTTTACAAGAGAAAAACTTGCTTCAGGAAGGAGATCAATTTCATTATGGACAGCAAGTTGAGAATTGTAACGCAAAACGAAGTTTTTCTCAAGTTGTTAAAGATACTAATTTTGAACAAAGAAAAAAGGAGATAGAAGATTTTAATACAAATAATCGATTTACAAAAAAAGGTATTTCCCTAATGCCTATCTGTTTTGGGATTTCATTCACTTCTTCTTTTCTTAATCAAGCTGGAGCACTTGTTAATGTTTACAAGGATGGTAGTGTAAGTATTAGTACAGGCGCAATTGATATGGGTCAAGGGGTTAACATTAAAATCAGACAAATCGCTGCAAAAACCCTATCTATTAAACCTGAAAGGATTCGGATAGAAAGTA
>JAGLOH010000456.1 GCA_023139025.1 Candidatus Heimdallarchaeota archaeon
TTCCTCTGATGTTCTACTTGTTGTAGTACAATTATTAAATTAAGTCTTTTCTTTTAAATGCTATTATGTTCCTTTCTTTCAGTATTTCCTACAATTGTATTGATAGGATCATTATCGAACATAGTCAATGGGATTAAAGAAATAACGGAAAGATAGAAGACAATTACAATAATCCATGCAAAAACTATTAGATAGATATTTGTGATAGTCTGTTCAATCAAAATATTAGCCATTTCTCCTACTATCATCCCTGAAACAATTGCAGTCATACTAACCCACCTTATTCGTTTCTTTCGAAAAGCCAAAATAAATAGAAAAGGAAACAACAAAACAACAAATGAAAATTGAATTTTAGGAAAGAATATCAGAAACACTGTGAAAAAAACAATTGTTTTTTGGTATTTCCACTTTTCTTTATTCAAGAAAAAGAACAAACCAAAACTAGCAAAAAGGAGAAACGTTACAATAGTGAAAACATAGCTATAACTGTCAATGTTAAAAGCAGAATTAGCTTGAATTATTGTAATTATTCCTTGATTTCCTGAATGACCAATTTCATTGTCAAACTGTTTAAGAAATTCTATACGATCAACGAAATAGAAAGGTAAATACACCGCTACAATACCAAGTAAAAGTATAACTGATTGAATGATTCTTTGCTTCCAATTTTTTGAGTATATCCATATTAAAGGAGCTAAAAAAATTGGGACATATTTTAATCCAACTCCAAGAATTATAATTATTGTTGCCAGATAATTTTTCTTCTTTTCAAATAAATAAATGGGTAAAAGAATTAACAATGGTAATATGCTTTCATCTGAGCCCCAAAACGAAACGAGGTATAAGAAGAAGGGATTGATTGCGAATGTTAAAGAAATCCAGAAAGAATGCTTATTCTTTTTCAATTCTAATAATTTGTACAAAACAACTGCGGCTGCAATTAGACAAATTACAAAGAAAGCTCTAAAAACATAGGATGAAAACATCATACTTGCTGAATCAGTATAATTAGTAGAAGTCAGCAAATCTGGTGAATAATCATTTGTAAAAATCATTGAAATAATCACTAATGGAGCCCATAAATAAGGACTAAGTGGAGCAGCTTTCGTATAGAAATCTCTATAGGGTAACAACCCATAAAGAACGCCTTTACCCCTATTGTAGAATACTAATTGATCTGCGACTATCACTTGATAAGAAGGATCAATATAGCTTACGTAAAGTGCATGGAAAACCAGAGTAAGAGAATAAATGATACAACTAATAAGGATGATTTTTTGTATTTTGGTCGTCTTTATCTTTCTTAATCCAGTACTTTTCTTGTTTTCCATTTTCTTTCCTCTCTAACTTCAGAAGGGAAAAACTCAAAAGAAGCCAAGTTTCTATATTGTTGTTTGAAATGGTTTCTACCACAGAATCTTTTAGTATCCGTTCTAGTTTCTCAAAATGGGCACCGCTTATATCAACCTTACTATTAACTGGTATAACTTATGGTGTGCAGCGTACATCACTTGCTCTCTACGCAAGTGAATTATCTGGTTCAAATATTAATAATATCTTGGTTTTTCTTCAGATTTCCTCAACAATAATCACTTATGGTTTGTTTAAAGGCATTGCTGGTTTCTTCAGCTCTCGTATCAGTTTCAGAGTAAAGAGAAAGAACACTATGAGAATAGGTTTAGGACTTCTAGTTATAGGTTCTATCTCAATTGTCCTAGCGCAATATATCAAGCTGACAGGTTTGATACTTGGTAATGTGTTCATAGGTGCAGGATTGGGATTATTCTTTACAGCTTCAATGTCAGCTCTAACTGAAATAG
>JAGLOH010000457.1 GCA_023139025.1 Candidatus Heimdallarchaeota archaeon
TGGTTTTACTACAGATTTTTTGACTTCCTTGACAACAGTTTTTTGTATGGTTTTTTCCTCTTGACTTACTTCTTCTACTTTCCTAGGACTTTCTGGTCTGATAATCTGCAATCTACTTCGACTACCAGAAGTAAGAGAAGAACCAACTTCCGAAAATTCTCGTTCTATATCATATTCTTGTATACTTCCTTTCATTTGCAATGATTTAATAGCTCCAAAACAGCCTAAAACCATTAAAGCAAATCCAAGAAAGGCAAACACATAGATGAATATTGATAGCAAAGTAGAATATTGTGGAATAGTTGCTTCATATTCAAGAAGTTTGGAAATTAATGCAACAGCCAGACCTAATAATCCTAAACCAGTTACAAGAAGAGCAAAAACTGTCATCTGATTATTGATAACTTTGTGTCTTATTCTGTGAACCATAAGATATTCTCGAGTTTGAGTTTTAAAATGTTTCACAGAAAATTTGTTTTTCCTCTATCTGGTAGAAATTTTTGCCGAGTTTATATTCTAAAGTACTTATAATATTATTAGAAGCTAGCAAATTATCCTAATAGCTGCATTATCCCCATCATTTATGTCTATGTAGCTAGCTTCTCTCCCCTAACCATTCAGATTTAGCTTATCCTCCAGAGATAAAAGGAATGATAGAGATTACTTGATTTGCTTTGACAATGGTTGTGTCAAGATCATCTTTTTTGATGTTATCTTTGTCTAGTTGTATGAAGTAAAACTCCCTTATTATTCCATCAGTATAGAGTAACTTTTCGAGTCCAGGGCCATATTTAGAAACAAAAATATCCAATGCTTTAGTAATAGTTATTTTATCTTGAACGTCTAAAATAACATATCTTTCTTTAGTTATTGTTCTTAGCTGTCCAAAGCACTGTACTGAAATCTCCATGTTTTTACCTCTCTGTCGCATTATTTAAGAACTATCTTCAATCAAATATTCTTCATAAATCTATTTTTGATTTCTTTAGGTTGCCAAGGGATATTTTCTAAGTTCTCTATATCTTCTTCTATATTTATATGCAAAACAGCTGTTTGTTTGCTGGATAGAAGAATTTCAAAGGCTTCAAGTAATTTTGAAGGACTTTTGATCGAATTTAAACTTCCATAATGTTGGATTCCCAATCCTTCCAAAAGTTTGAGATAATCTACAGTTGGCGATACAGTTTCTTGCCCTCCAGTTGTAGCATAGATTGCGTTATCTAATATGATTATTTTGAGGTTGGCAGGTTTGTAATTTCCTATGGTGGTCATTGAGCTCAAACCCATTAAGAAATTACCATCACCAGTAATAACCAAAATTTGCTTTTCTGGTTGTGCTAAAGCTAGTCCTAAGCCAATAGACATGGGTAAACCCATGCTCCCTCTAAGATAGACTTGAGGTTGAGGTAAAAAGTTGTAAGCTTGTCGACTAACATTACCGTTTGAACTAACAATAAGTGAATCATCGGAGATAAATTCTTTCAAAAATGCTATAACTTCTTCACCTCTCATCAGATGATAACCTCCTTTTCAACAAGAATACAAACTACAGAAGAATCTTCTTTCATACGTTCCAAAGCTTTATCTAGAATTTTTCTCCAATTTTCCCCTTTCAAATTCCAATAAGGGATTCCATAAGCTTCCAGAACAGATTCAGTAACATTTCCCATAATAACATGTTCAGGAAAGGTTTTATCAGGTTCAAGTCCTCGATAACTGACAAATATCAATAGGGGAATTTCATAGAGTTGAGCAAGGGAGGTAAAAGCATCTCCGATCGTAGCTAAACCAGAATTTTGCATAATCAAGAA
>JAGLOH010000458.1 GCA_023139025.1 Candidatus Heimdallarchaeota archaeon
TTTTTGAGATTTTGTCAGAGATGTCTTCTTCAACATTTTCGTTCTTGTACTCTAGGAGATATTGAATGAACTCTTCCAATTCCATCTCAAGCTGTGAAACATATATATGGGAATTCGTCTTTACATTCGAGACTAGATAGCATACTTCTGAGATATCAATTCCAACACAATTAATTCCAAGTAGTTGAGCTTCAACGGCTGTAGTTCCACTCCCAATAAAGGGATCAAGGATTTTATCTCCTGGTTTTATTTGCATGTAATTCAATAGAGCTCTTATCATCTGAGGATGGAATTTTCCTTTATAAGGGTAAATCCAGTGAGTTAGATATTGATTTATTGATCTAGTTATATTGTTTGAAACCAATTTAGAATATAGAGTAGTTTGATCATCTATTTTCTGGAAATATGCTGTTCTTCTGTTAAATTTCTCTTCATCCGGAATCTGTAAGGCAGTGAAAGTTCGAAGATTATTCTGAGTAGAATATTTTACTCCAAAAGATTCTAGTTCCATCATAGCTAAACCTAATTCATAGATAAATTGAACATTCCAAAATAATTCAAGATTTCTCTCATTTGTTAACATGTCCATTCGATTCCAGTCCAATTCAAATCTATTGTTCTTCTTTTGGGATAATAGTATAGTTGCTTTTTAATCTTACTCACCCTATGTAGGGGGAAAGATTTTAAATAAACCTAAATATTCCTCTGTGTGATGAATGAGATGCATGTTTATTGGGGTTTATTCATAGCTTCCGCTGTTATAGCACTTGCAATGCTAGTTTTACTATTTTTTATTTCTGCTCCTTACGGTCGTCATGTACGCAAAGGATGGGGACCATCTATAAGCTCCAAATGGGGCTGGATTATCATGGAATCTCCCGCTATAATTATCTTCATCGTTTTATATGTTTTAAGTGATAGAAGAGCTGAATTGGTTCCAATAGTTCTTTTAGTTATGTGGATGCTTCATTATGTTCAAAGGGATTTGATTTTTCCTTTCTTCCTTAGAACAAATAAAAGAATGCCATTACTTATCATGTCTTTTGGCTTAATTTTTCAAGCATCGAATACTTACATTCAAGCTAGATGGATATTTCATTTTGCTGATCCATCATCATATACAATTTCATGGTTAACTGATCCAAGATTCATAATAGGTGCAGTACTCTTCATCTTTGGTTATATTGTCAATAGACATGCAGATTTAGTTTTACGTGCATTACGAAAACCAGGAGAAAAGGGATACAAAATTCCCTTTGGAGGAATGTACAAATACATATCAAGTCCTAATTATCTTGGAGAAATCATCATATGGATTGGCTGGGGTTTAGCTGTTTGGAACTGGGCTGGATTACTATTTGTTTTCTGGACATTAGCTAATCTTCTACCTCGAGCTAGATCTCACCACTTATGGTATAAGGAAACTTTTCCAGATTATCCAGAAGAAAGAAAGGCACTAATACCTTTCATTTATTGATTTTTCAAGCAATATGTTTCAGAACATCTTCTTCTTTTACTATTCTGTAATTTGGTTTATAATTTCTCCTGAAAATAGCTGAATGACGTACAAGTGGTATATCTGTAATTTTTTCAGCTTTTGAAATTAGTTCAAGTACGAAATTTAACCATTGAAATAATCTTCCATATTTTCGTTTTCTTCTGTGATTTATCTTAATAATGCCTTTTTCATATAATTCTATCAATTCAAGCCATCTTTGTAGAAATAGTTCTGTATTTATTGGTATCTCTTTTGAAGCTTTTTGCATCAATGACCATATAGCTGCAGGATCATCTCCTATTATTTTTTTC
>JAGLOH010000459.1 GCA_023139025.1 Candidatus Heimdallarchaeota archaeon
TTTGGTAATTTGTCTCTTACCATATGAGCTTGTTTAGCTGTATACATACAGCAGACTCTTGAGCAGTATTCATGTTCTTCTTTATCCCTTGAACCAACGCATTGGATAAAAACAACATTCTCGGGTTCTTTGCCATTAATTTCAATGTGGCCAGCTGTTGGTCCCGAAGCAGAAACTAATCTTTCAAATTCAATAGCTGTGATAACATTGGAAGATTGACTGTATCCATATTCAGTTTTATTACTTGGGTCATAATTGTCAAATCCTGTTGCAACAACTATTGCACCAATATCGAGTTCTACATATTCGGTTTCTTGATCATGAATTATAGCTTCTGCTTGACATGCTTCAACACATTGCATACATTCAGAGCAGATTGAGCAGGAGATACATCGTAGTGCCTCCTGAACAGCTTCTTCCTCAGAATAACCTAAATCAATTTCTCTGAAATCCTTTATTCTTTCCTCAACAGGGGCGCGTTTCATTTTCGCTCTTGGACGTTTTTCTTTATCAAGTCTAACAAAATCTATCTTAGTGATATCTCTAACCCTACCTTCCTTAATGTCAACTTCTCGTAGATATCTGTCAATTGAAATCGCAGCTTCAGCACCAGTTCCTATTGCATTGACTACTGATGGTATACCTGGGATAATATCTCCTCCTGCAAATACTCCTGGAATATTTGTTTCAAAGGTTATAGTATCGACATTAATTGTTCTACCACTAGGATCTGTTTCGATTTCTTCAAAACCTGTTAAATCAGATTTCTGTCCTATAGCAAAAATAATTGTATCACCTTCAATAACAGGAGCTGGTTCATCACTAAATTCTGGCTTGAATGAACCATCCTCTTCATAAACTGAAGAACAGATCATGGTTTCTAAACCTGTGACTTTTCTTTTCTCGCTAATTATCTTTCTGGGACCTAGTTCATTATAGAATATTATACCTTCCTCTTCTGATTCTTCTATTTCCCACACATCAGCAGGCATTCTGTCTTTCAATGCTAAATCTCTTGTCTCCAGACAAACAACATTGACTTCTTTTGCTCCCATTCGCAGTGCAACTTTAGCACAATCCATTGCTACGTTTCCACCACCAATAACTATGATTTTTTCTCCAAATTCTGGTGTTGTTATACCCTTTTTCGCATCCTTTAGGAAAGTTAATCCTTCTAAAACTCCTGAAACATTAGAACCTTCAACTTCTAAGACAGCTGGGAGCTGAGCTCCAATTCCTATGAAAACAGCATCATATTTCTTCTTAATATCTTCAAAAGAAATATCTTCTCCAACCTTAGTGTTTTTTATCAGGTTTATTCCTTGGTCTAATAGTCTGTTTATATCATATAATGCTAAATCTGGAGGAAGACGATAAGAAGGAAGACAACTTGTCATAATCCCCCCAGGAATATCTGCTTCATCATAGACTGTAACAGGATAACCTTGCTCAAGCAATCTGATAGCACAGGATAGTCCTGAAGGTCCAGCTCCAATAATAGCTATTTCTTCTTCTTTTGTAGGTTTTATAACCTCTGGATGAGGTTCATCATGTAATCTATTATAATCTGCAGCGAACCTTTTTAGTTGCATAATTGAGATAGGTTCATCAATCTCAGCTCTTTTACAAACCTCTTCGCAAGGATGATGACAAACTCTTCCACAAACTGAAGGAAACGGATTTTTATCTCGGATTACACCAAGAGCTTCTTTATATTTTCCTATACCTATGAGTTGAACATATCCTTGAGCATTATTACTTGCAGGACATGTGACTTTACATGGAGAGTATTCCTCTAAT
>JAGLOH010000046.1 GCA_023139025.1 Candidatus Heimdallarchaeota archaeon
CACATGGTGGAGGAGCATTTTCAGGAAAAGATCCTTCCAAAGTAGATCGTTCTGCATCTTATGCAGCTAGATACACAGCTAAAAATGTTGTTGCATCCGGATTAGCGGATAAATGTGAAATACAAATATCCTATGCTATTGGAGAACCAAATCCATTGGCTGTTAATATTGAGTGTTTTGGAACTGAGAAAGTAGATATAGAGAAATTAAAAAAAGCAGTTCTGAAAGTATTTGTTTTCAAGCCTGGCTTAATAATTGAGCACCTTAAACTGAAAAGACCAATTTACAGGAAAACTTCTTGTTATGGTCATTTTGGTAGAGACTTACCAGAATTTACTTGGGAAAAAACAGACAAGATTAATGAGTTGAAAAGAGAATTAAACCTTTAATAATCAGCAATTTTTTTCTTTTTTGATTCAAAAACTTTTTCTATTCTTTTACTTCTGTTGTTCGAAAGCATGAAAAACAGCAAAAGTTTCAGTGTCGAAAAATCAGTACAAAAAATTCTTACAGAAGAAAAACCTAAAACTGTAAGAAAGCTCATTCAAAGGACACTAGAGCTTACAGAAGCAAATGAGAAACAAGTCTATCAAACAATTAAAGATTTGGAAAGAAGAAACGCTATTCACCTAGGTTCACCTAAAATTACAAGAAACCTACCTAAAACCATCTCAGATCTTTTGTTTAAGTTGCATTATTTTTCTGTCGAATTTTGGCTTATTTTAGGTCTTTGCATTCTTTTCTTTATTACAGTACTTCTAATTCCAGAAACCTCACCTTTGTTGTTTTTAAGAGTTATAGTAGGAGGAATATTTGGAGTTTTGATACCAGGTTGGACAATGACGAATCTTATCTTTCCAAGATTATATGAAGCAATTGATCAATATGAGCGGATTTTGATATCTTTAGGAATTAATATTGGAATAATGATTTTTTCAGGGTTGATACTAAATCAGATATGGGTTATGGAAACACCTTCGTTTGTCATAATAATCGGATCACTTACAGTTCTTATCTTATTCTTAACTGCTCTATTACGCATTCTAATAGGTGCGGGAAAATTAGAGTTCAATATTTCATCATCTAGATTCAACATTTTCAAAAAGGGTGATACAAAATGAAGAGGTATCAGAAATTCATTTTGATTCTGTGTGTATTTGGTATCACTACAATAATGCATAATCAAATACCAATTGTTCAAGGCCAAGCTGAACAAGAAGCATCTGCAGCCATTCAAGAAGCGGATGAAAAACTTACTTATGTATTGGAACTACTTGAAGAAATCTCCAATTATGATGAAGATATTCGCAACTTAATACTACAAACCGATGATGCACGACAATTAATCAAAGAAGCTAAGGATAACTATGCAAGTAGTAACTTCACAATTTCTTATCAAAAAGCAACCGGAGCGATTCTACAACTTGATTCTATTATTGGAGAAATCGATTCTAAAATTCAAAGTAAGACTCAGAACAAGATAATTATTTTTTCACTTGTGGGTGTGCTGGCTGGTTTAGGAGCAATAATGTTTAGTTTTCTCTTCATTAGTAAAATATATCCCTGGTACGAGAAGAAGAAAATCGAAGAATACAGTAAGCTTGAGATTAATTATAATAATTCTAAAGGAGATATGAAATGACAAAAGAGAAGAAGAGCTTGATTAAGAAGGTCAATTCTAAGCTCACCCAGTCTCAAGTAAATAGGATAATATCATTGTCAATCATTCTTGTTGTTGTTGCATCTGTAATTGGAATTTCATCAAGTGTATTTTTCCAAAAAAAACCAGATGGATTCTCAGAGTTATCTCTTCTAATGTATAATGATTTGACTGAAATTTTTGAAGCGAACAACTATCCAATACAAATTTATTCTTATGAAAATGTTTCAGTCTATTTTATGGTTAAAAATTTCGAGAATAGTGTAAAATATTATCAATTGCAAATAAAGGTAGTAGAACTTACTCAAAACGTTAGTTCACAGCAACCAATTTCTGCTATATCGTCCTTTTTTCTCTATGCAAATGATACATTTGAAAAAATCTTATCACCAGCTACAAACGCGGAAAAAAAAGAAACTGGATTGTTTGCTGGAGACTACATATGGGAACCAACTGAACTTGTATTATATTTAAATTCTGAAGTTGTAAGTAAACTCACTAGTCCAAATTTCCTCAAGATTGTGTTTGAGCTTTGGGAATTCAATACAGAAAAAGAGAATTTCCAATACACAGGAGTATTTGCTTTCCTTGAATTAGAGTACTAGGTGATATCTTGAAAGTTAAAATACTAATTTTGTCTGATATCCATAGCCAAAATATCACTTTACTCAATATTCTTCACTCAGCTAAAAATCTCAAAAAACCACCAACCCATTGCTTAATTGCTGGAGATATAACCAATTTTGGCACCATTGCAGATATGGATCAAATCTTAAACACAGTTAATGATTACTTCAAAAATGTATTTTTTGTAATTGGAAATTGTGATCCTTATGCCAGAAATAAAGAATTTGAAACAAAAGCAATTAATGTAGAATCAAAAATTCAAGAAATTGAATTCTTTAAGATTATAGGATTTGGAACGCATAAACCAAAATTAAAACAAAAACTGTTAAATAAATTGAAAAAATCAAAAGACAAAGTTTGCCTTCTTACACATGTGCCGCCTCACAATACACAAGCAGACATGGTTTCGTTGAATCGACATATTGGTTCGATTGAATTGAGAAAATTTGTTGAAAAAAATTCTAACATATTTTTGGTTGTATCAGGACACATTCATAATTCGCCTACTATAACTAGATTAAATGAATGTACAGTGGTTAATCCAGGCCCTGTCACAACAGGTAATTTTGCGATTATAGAGGTTGATTCAGATTTCAAAATAGAGGGGAAAATATACAATTTATATGAGATGTAGAAAAATGAAACAAGAAAATTTTAAGCTTAAGTTTTTATCCAACTTAGCAGAATTGAAAGAAGTGCTCCAAAAGGCACACAAGTATGTTACAAAACAATTTCAGCTTTATGAAGACAAAATGTCACATTCATTTGATCACATAATCCGAGTTACAAATACGTGTTTAGAACTAGCGCCAAAACTTGATGCACATTTGGATGTATTACTTATTGCATCTATTTTTCATGATGTGGGAAGACTCATTGAGGAAATAAATGGAAGGTGTCACGCAGAAGTAAGTGCTGAAAAAGCAGTTGAATTTCTAGATGGATTGAATCTCACCTTGCTAAAACAAGATGTGACTGAAGCTATTCTTTCCCACAGATTCAGTAAAAATATTGCTCCAAAGACAATAGAAGCAAAAATACTACAAGATGCTGATGCGCTTGATGCATTAGGAGCAATTGGTCTTTACAGAACCATCAGCTTCAGCTGTGAGAGGGGGCTTAATATGAAAGAGGCCTTAGTTCATTTTGATGAGAAGCTCTTCAAACTCCCTTCAAGGATGCATTTCTCTATAACTAAAAATATAGCAGAAGATAAATGTAGCATTCTAAATGAATTTATTAAAAAAGTTGGAGAAGAGTCAAGTAACATTCACTTCAATACCTTTATGAATAAAGTATAGTCAAAAATATTAGGTTTCAAAGCAGAATTTTAAATATAGCTAAATGCATAGATTCTACTTGGATAACATTGTAATGGTGAACTTATGGCAACT
This sequence comes from Candidatus Heimdallarchaeota archaeon, assembly GCA_023139025.1. GTDB lineage: Archaea > Asgardarchaeota > Heimdallarchaeia > Heimdallarchaeales > Heimdallarchaeaceae > UBA460. The sequence goes on from JAGLOH010000046.1 coordinate 3,682, forward strand.
CTTGAACAAGGGGATATGGTAAACATAAATTATACTGGGAGAACAATAGAAGACAATAAAGTATTTGATACTACATTTGAAAACATAGCAAAAAAAGAAGATATTTTTGATGAGAAGGTGGTTTATCGACCTTTTACTCTTATAATTGGAAAAAATTGGTTACCTGTAGGTCTTGAAGAGGAATTAGTGGGGATGAAAGAGGGGCAGAAGAAAACAATTGAAGTTGAAGCAAAGAAAGGTTTTGGATTAAGAGATCGTTCTCAGATTAGGTTAATTCAAAGAAGAGAGTTTCAAAGACATCAAATCAAACCAAAGGAAGATATGAAAGCAGAGATTGGCGGTCAAATCGGACGTATCTTGAAGGTTTCAAGTAGTAGAGTAAAAGTAGATTTTAATCATGATTTAGCAGGAATGGACTTAGTTTATGAAATTGAAATTGTAAAGAAAGTTACAGAGGTTAAAGAGCAGTTCATATGCTTACTCGAAAAAAGATTACCGGGAGTTGATTTTGCTTCGACAAAAATAGAGATTAAAGGAAAAATCATTGAAGTAGAATTACCAAAAGACACTAGATTCATGGAGTATATACAGTTTATTCGAAATGGCGTTACAAGAGATTTAGGAGAAATATCTAATAAGTATGATAAGGTCTCTTTTATAGAATATTATGATGTTGAGAAAAAATAAAATTATTCATTCATTTACTTTACTTGCTTCAACCAAAACCAGATTATACCCGAGTGGACAGTTGATATCTTTCATACTCTTAATAATTTTTATTTTTGAAGATTCCGTATATTTTATCGGAACACAAAAATCATAATTTTCACACAATATCTCTGAACAATTAATAGGTTTTCGAGTTGTTATTAGGTTATCCAAATATTTTTGCTTTTCAATTGCTATTACGTCACTTATCTTTTGTACCTCACAGACAATCATGATACCATTATCAATCAGACAGGGATGTTCTTTACCTCTAATATCTACAACTTCATAAGAAGAACCTATTTCAAGCTGCTCAATGCAAACTTGTATAAATTGGCAGTTTTTACAGGTTTGTGTTTCACCTTGATGAATAAAGCAATAGCCTATTTTTGCTACATCCTTTGGTACAAATGAAATCAACATATCTAAGTAGATTTAGAAATTGTCTTTTTTAATATTCTCAAATGTATGTTTAACTAATCACTCCTGTAACACTAGCAGTATTAACAGCTGCTTCATGAGTTAATCCATCCTTTCCTAGAATTGTAAATCTCTGAGGACGGATTGTATGAGCTATTTTTAGAGCTTGGATAACTTCCTCATCCCTTAAACCAAAATCCTTTGCTCTTGTCGACAAACCTAAATTATTCATAACGGATTTAATATTTTCCCAATCTAAATCGTGTAGGTAGGCCATCATAATTGTTCCTAGAGCACATTGTTCCCCATGTAAGGCTGGTTTTTCAGCAAATGTATCTAAAGCATGACTAAACATATGTTCAGATCCACTTCCTGGTCTAGATGATCCAGCAACACACATTGCTAAGGAACTACTGATTAGAGCTTTTACAACAATCCTACTATAACCTTCAGCCTGGCTTTTAATAAGATCTGCATTCTTAGTAATCAATTGTACAGTCATATCTGAGAGCGCAATTGAATATTCACTAATCGGTTCATTCTTCAGTCGGTGAGAGAGTAACCAATCTTTAATTGCTGTTTTCTTAGCGAGGATATCACCACAACCAGCTGCGGTAAATTTGTAAGGAGATTTATCAATAATTTTTGTATCAGCAACAACAGCAATTGGAGGTAAAGCTTGAATAGAATGTCTCTTATCTGATCCTATAATTGAAGCTCTTGAACTAGCTACACCATCATGACTTGCAATTGTTGGTATTGAAATGAATCTTTGATTAGACTTGAAAGCCACAGATTTAGCAATGTCAATTGGTTTTCCTCCTCCTAAGCCAATAACAAAATCGATTTGGGTTTCTTCATGTATCCTTAACTGCTTATCTACTTCATCTAATGTACTATCCTGAATAATACTTGTATATACACTATGATTTTCACTATCGGATAGAATATCTTCTACTTCTTTTCCTATTCGTAATCTCAGGAAATCATCTGTAATCAGTAAAGCTTTGCTACCTAATGATAGTCGATCAATGATTTCAGGTAGGCTGTTTAACATATCAGCTCCCAAGCACAAAAGAGTTGGTAACTCAATGAATTTAAATTCATTAGTAATATTAGCCATTATAAGAAATTATTCTAATAGGTTACTTTTATATTTTGACTTGAAATTGTTATAAAAATCAAGTTGATAGTATTGTCTCTCCAAAAAGAATATGATGTCTTCGAATTAGGTAGTAAATTGGGTTATTTACCATATATGATTGATAGGTTCATAGAAATGCTTGGAGAATGTGAAACAAAAGAATTAATCAAATTTAATGAAACTACTCTACCTCAATCCATTCGATTGAATTCACTTAGAAATTCGTTTGAAAACTCTGAGAGATTATTGAAAAAGAAAGGAATTCAGCTGGAGAAAAACACGGAATTTCCAGAATCTAGAACTATTACAAAATCACCCCATCCTATTGGAGCAACACCTGAATATCTCAATGGCTTCTACATGTTACAAGGTAAGAACTCTCTCTACCCTCCACGAATTTTAGACCCACAAGAAGGTGAACTTATAGGAGATTTTGCTGCGGCCCCTGGAGGAAAAACATCTCACTTAGCACAGTTAATGAACAATAAGGGAATCATAATTGGGTTGGAAATAAACGCTAACCGTTGTAGAAGCCTAAAATCTAATTTATCGAGAATGGGAGTCGAAAACACAGCTGTTTTCAAAATGGATGCACGTAATGCAAAAGATTTCAATCTACAATTTGATAAGATTCTTCTTGATGCTCCATGCTCAGGTTCAGGAATTATAATAAATGATCCAACTAGAAAGAAAAGCAAATCTTTGAAAGACATCTTACATTATCATGATTATCAAGTTTCATTACTGACAACTGCTCTTAATGTTCTAAAAACTAATGGGGAACTTGTTTATTGTACCTGTTCTTTGGAACCTGAAGAAAATGAACTGGTAATCTCTGACATTTTGAAAAAAGTTGATGTAAAATTAAGTGAGATTGAAGTTAAAGGGAAACCTGGAATAACAAAATTCCTTGATATGGATTTAGAAAAAAATCTCACAAAAACAAGAAGATTATATCCACATGAAACAAATGGAGAAGGATTCTTCATTGCTAAACTGGTGAAAAATTATGAATAAACCAACATTTCGAATTAGAACGAAAGAAGAAAATAAGCTTATTATGGATACAATTGAAGCTGATTTTGGTTCAAATGTTCTAGTAGCATTCAAAGAATATGATTTTTGGATAAAGGAAGGCAAAGTAAAAGAAGTATTCACAGTTCCTAAAGAGAGTTCAGATTTAATCACAAAAATCTCCATTTTAGAACCTTATTCAGCAGGGATACCTATAGGAAGTATTTTGTCAAATTCATTTCATCTTGAAATCGAAGGAGCGTACATGATTTCCAACTACACATCAAAGAAAATTACTGTTAAAACTGTTCAATTTCTATATGGTAAACCTATATTCAAAGAGAATATTACCAAATATGAGGAAGATTTTGATAAAAACGACCAAATAATAGTTATAGGAGAAAATAAGCTCTTTTACGGGATTGGAAGGGCAGAAATTAGCAGTAGAGAACTTTCCTCTCTAGAAGAAAACACAATTGTAATAAAAGGATCAAGAAAAAAGCCATTAGATGTTGGCTGGTATTTAAGAGGAGGAAGTTGAAGATTGCTCTTTTGTAGTATAATCAAACTAAAGGAAATCAAGTTATAACAAGCAAAAACAAAAAGTATTTAAACATAGTTTAGAGAATTAATTTAGTTTTAAACTTTGTTTAAGCAAATATGAGGGCTTGTTCTTCAAAAATATTTGGTTTTAAGGAATACAGTAGGTTTGAACACTTTGAGTTATAAAGAAGTATTAGAGAAAATATCCGAAGACATACATAACGAACTCCCTGAAAACTCTGCAATTACTACTATAGAATTTGAGGGACCAGAGGTTGCAGTTTATTCTAAGAAACCCCGGGTATTAGTTGACGATGAAACAATTGTAAAGGAATTGGCTAAGAAATTAAGGAAAAGAATAGTTATTCGTTCAGATCCTAGTGTGAGACTACCAAAGGATGAAACAATTTTCGCGATAAATGAATTAGTTGGAAAAGAGGGAGAGATAACTAATATCGATTTTGATGAACTAGTTGGTGAAGTAATTATAGAAGCATTGAAACCTGGTGTTATAATAGGGAAATCAGGTGAAATGTTACGTAATATAATTGCAAAAACATTATGGCGACCAAGAGTCATGAGAACCCCTCCAATCGAATCAAGGGTTATAAAAACTATAAGACACCTTTATCAAGAACATTCAAAGAAACGTCAAGAAGTCCTTAGGATTGTTGGGAAGAGGATTCACAGACCAATAATTTACAGAGATGATACAATAAGGGTTACAGCTCTAGGTGGTTATGCAGAAGTAGGTAGAAGTTCTTCCTTAGTACAAACTGGAGAAAGCAGAGTACTAGTTGATTGTGGAATCAATGTTGGGAGTAACACCCCAAATAATACCTTCCCAAGATTTGATTTACCAGAATTTGACATTGAACAACTTGATGCAGTTGTGATATCACATGCTCATCTTGATCATTCAGGTTTTGTTCCTTATTTGTTTAAGTACGGATATAAAGGCGCAATATACACTACACGACCTACTAGAGATTTAATGACTATGTTGCAAATTGACTATCTTGATGTAGCAAATAAAGAAGGTAAAACATTACCATATGAACAAAAGGACATCAGAAATTCAGTCTTGCATACTATTGTTTTAGATTATGGAGAAGTAACAGATATAACTCCAGATATACGACTAACTTTTCATAATGCAGGTCACATAATTGGAAGTGCTATTCCTCACCTTCATATTGGAGAAGGAGTCTACAATGTTGCTTTCGCACAAGATATTAAATTTGCTAAATCCAATCTATTAGATGCAGCTAATTCAAGGTTTCCAAGATTAGAAACACTATTTATTGAATCAACTTACGGCAAACCACAAGATATTCTTCCTTCAAGAATTGAATGTGAAAAAATGTTGAGAAACATAATTTATGACACTATTAAAAAAGGAGGTAAAGTTCTAATTCCGGTACTTGCAGTAGGAAGGGCTCAAGAAATACTTGTGGTTTTGGAAGGGCTAATGAGAACTGGAGAACTCCCAAAGATTCCAATATATACCGATGGTATGATAAGAGAAGCTTCAGCAATTACAACAGCTCATCCTGAATTCTTATCAAAGAGTTTGAGAGAAAGAATTTTCCATGAAGGAGAGAATCCATTCCTAGCTGAGCAGATGAAACATGTAGGAGCTAGTGAAGAAAGGGAGTTAATCATTGAAGGCGATCCAGCAATAATCTTGGCTACAAGTGGTATGATGAATGGAGGGCCCAGTGTTCAATACTTCAAAGCTCTTTGTTCAGATCCAAATAATGCACTAATCTTTGTAAGTTATCAAGGTAAAGGAACTTTAGGCAGTAAAATCAAAAAAGGGATTACAGAGATTCAAATGGTTGAAAATAGAAAAACTGTGATGTATCATATTGAAATGGCTGTTCATAGTATTTCTGGTTTTACTGGTCATAGTGATAGAAGGGAGTTAGAAAATTATATTAACAAAGTTACTCCAAAACCAGAAAGAGTTGTTGTTATTCATGGTGAAGAATCAAAAGTAACAAAGTTTGCATCGTGGATATACAAAACCACAAAAAGAGAAAGTCTTGCACCTCCTAATGGAACAACTATCAGATTAAAATAAATAGCATCTATAATTGAAATTCCCAAATGGAATCTCTGAGATGATGGAGATTCTTAATAACCTTCCCTTTATTAGATTTTGAAAAATCTTTTGAGGAAATCAACGATTTTCCTACGCCAATTATAGAATTTGCCCTCTCTTCATGAATGACAACAATTGAACCTTCTTTTATTTCTTCGTCAAAAAAGACAATTCCTGGAGCCATAACATCAGCTCCGTTAGTAATAAACCTGATTGCTCCAATATCAACCACAATTTTAGGGAGGGAATAAGTATGTTGTCGCAAAAAATGGATTGTAGGTATTTTCATATTTTCATGGTCAAAAACCCATATTTTACTATTATTGACAATAAAAGTTCCAATATCTGTTCTAACTTCTTCAATTATTATATCTTTTTGCAGAGAATTTATTATTTCTTCACCTAAAAATTCTGTTAAATGAGCGATTAATGCTCTTTTATCCTTTTTTGATAAATGATTTCTTGCTTTAATTTGCATATTAGTACATTCCAAAAATCATCAGTTTTGTAATCTTTCAAGAATAGAACTATAAGACTTCTTTATTGCTTCGTATCTATCTTTTGAAGACATCCCTAGAACATACATCTGTTCTTCATTTTCTAATCTTCGTGTATATTCTTCTCTCAATGAAGAAACGAATGTATCAATTGCATCCCTTACATTGGAAAGCAAATCTAGTCCAGGCGAGGGTATTGTATATATATATTTCAAGGTTGGATAAGTGTCAGCTTTTCTCTCTATTAATCCAATCTCTAACATTTGCTTGAGATGTTTTTCAACAGCAGGTCTCGAAATACCTAATTCTTTTGTAAGTTCATCTGCCGTTAATTTCATATTTCCTAAAAGGGTAAGGATTTTTCTCCTAGTACCATCGCGGAAAATTGAATAAATGACATCTACAATAGGG
>JAGLOH010000460.1 GCA_023139025.1 Candidatus Heimdallarchaeota archaeon
AGAGTATTTAACTCGCCCATTTTGTGTTTGATGATATTCATCAATTTGCTTTCTAGCAGATTCAATTACTGTTTCAGTATCCTCAATTATTATTTCTGGAAAATCATTACTATAATCCATCAGCATTTTACCTATTCTTGTCCTGATTCCAATTTCTTTTGCTGCCTTAATTCCAAAATTTGAATCATGAGTAGTAAGCATATCGTTTGCTGTAGTAGTACCTGTTCTTATCATTTCAGCAAATCCTAGAAGTGAGGAATTGTATACTTCTTCTGCAGTAAAATGAGATTCGCCTGGCAAAACCACTTGTTTTAACCAATCTAGAAGTGCAAAATCATCTGCCTTTCCTCTAAGAAATGTTTGAACACTGTGACTGTGTGTATTTACTAAACCAGGGAGTAAAATTTTGTTGTTTCCGTCAACTATTTTCGTTGCTGAAAATTCCTTATGAATTTCTTTTTTTGTTCCTACACCATGAATTAATCCATTAGACACATAAACAGCAGCATCTTTGATAACGCTGTTTTTTAGATTACTGGTTACTAATATATCTGCTTCTAAGATAGTATCTTTCAACTTGACCATTGATTTTATAGGGAATAGCTTAATAAATCCTCTTTTTTTGTATTTTTACAGAGGAGATAGAACTCATGGCAAATGATGAGATAGCAAAGTTGACAGAAGATATCATCATATGTGAAGCTTGTTACCTGAAGGATAGTAGGACTCAAGTTGTTCCAGGTCTCTATGGTCCAAAGAATGGTTTGTGTATTATCGGGGAAGCACCAGGTTATTATGAAGATAAACAAGGTATACCTTTTGTTGGTAGATCAGGAAAGCTACTTGACAATATGCTCTCAGGTATCGGTTTAGAGAGGGAGAAGGATCTGAGTATCCTTAATGTAATTAAGTGCCGTCCAACTACAGCTGATAATAATAATAGAACACCAACAAATTCAGAGTTGAAATTCTGTGGTGAGAGATGGTTATTCAAACAATTAAAATTACTTTCACCAAAACTTATTGTAACCATAGGTTCAATAGCCTTGAGGTTTTTTATCCCCTCTGCTGCAGTAACTAAGTATGTAGGAAAATCTTATGACACTGATTTTGGGATAAAATTGTATGTAACATATCATCCTGCATACATTTTACGGAACTACAACTTGATGGATCTTTATAATGAGCATTTCGAAGGTATTAAGAGTTTATACCTAAATCTCTTAAATCAAAATAAAATAACTTCTGATAACAAGAGATCAACCAAAGGACAAGGAGAACAGAAATCTTTGACAGATTTTCTGTAAACTTGTGAAAGCTTCATAATGATGATTCTTTCTATAAGAGAATAATTTATAATTAGAATTGAGACCGATTAAATGATGAAGAAAAAGTCTAAGCTGTTTGGTACAGCTGGAATAAGAGGTCATTTTGGTACTAAAGTTACAGCTGAACTCACAATTCAAGTTAGTCAAGCAGTTGCACAACTCTATTCTTCTGAGGGAATTCTTATTGGTCATGATGCAAGAACTTCATCTGAAGCCTTAAGTCAATTTGCCTCCGCATCACTCTCATTATCAGGAGTTAAAGTTTACAAAATTGGTTTGTGCACATTTCCAGTTATCGCCAATCTAACTTTGAATTCTAAACATTCCGTTGCTGTTTATATTACTGCGTCTCATAATCCACCTACAGACAATGGAATTAAGGTACTAAGAAATGGGAGAGAATTTACACTCCAAGAGCAAAATAATATCGAAGACCTAATTATAGAAAGAGATGAAAATACAA
>JAGLOH010000461.1 GCA_023139025.1 Candidatus Heimdallarchaeota archaeon
CTTTCAATGCTAAATCTCTTGTCTCCAGACAAACAACATTGACTTCTTTTGCCCCCATTCGTAGTGCAACTTTAGCACAATCCATTGCTACGTTTCCACCACCAATGATAATTAATTTTTCTCCAAATCCTGGTGTTTTTATTCCCTTTTTCGCATCCTTTAGAAAAGTTAATCCTTCTAAAACTCCTGAAACATTAGAACCTTCAACTTCTAAAACAGCAGGGAGCTGAGCTCCAATTCCTATGAAAACAGCATCATATTTATTTTTAATTTCTTCAAAAGAAATGTCTTTTCCAACCTTAGTGTTTTTTATCAGTTTTATACCTTGGTCTAATAGTCGGTTTACGTCATATAATGCTAAATCTGGAGGAAGACGATAAGAAGGAAGACAACTTGTCATAATCCCCCCTGGGATATCTGCTTCATCATAGATTGTTACAGGATAACCTTGCTCAAGCAATCTGATTGCACAGGATAATCCTGAAGGTCCAGCTCCAATAATAGCTATTTCTTCTTCTTTTGTAGGTTTTATAACCTCTGGATGAGGTTCATCATGTAATCTATTATAATCTGCAGCAAATCTTTTTAGTTGCATTATTGAGATTGGTTCATCAATTTCAGCTCTTTTACAAACTTCTTCGCAAGGATGATGACAAACTCTTCCACAAACCGAAGGAAACGGATTTTTATCTCGGATTACATCTAAAGCTTCCTTGTATTTTCCAATGCCTATGAGTTGAACATATCCTTGAGCATTATTACTTGCAGGACATGTGACTTTACATGGAGAGTATTCCTCTAATTTGGCAATAGTATATTTCTGAGGAACAGCTTGAGGAAAGGGTATGTAGATCGCTTTTTTTGTCATCATATTTGCGTTATATTCATCAAACTCTATTACAGGACAATTTTCTGTACAATCTCCACATGCTGTACATTTGTTTACATCTACATATCGAGCCTTCTTTTTTACTGTAACTTTGAAATTACCTATAAATCCTTCAACTTTTTCTATCTCAGAATAGGTCATAAGTTCGACTTTTGGATGTCGAGCTACATCTACCATTCTTGGAGTTAAAATACAAGCTGAACAATCGAGTGTTGGAAAGGTTTTATCTAATTGAGCCATCACTCCTCCAATACTGGGAGTTTTTTCAACTAGAATTGTCTCAAAACCCATATTTCCAATATCTAAAGCAGCTTGAATACCCGCTATTCCACCACCAATAACAAGAGCATTTGGAGTAACCCCTACTTTTTTCTTAGTCAGAGGTCTTAGAAGAGATGCTTTGAGTACCCCACTTCTTACCAATGAAATTGCTTTCTCCGTTCCAATTTCTTTATCCTTATGAACCCAAGAATTTTGTTCTCTAATATTAACCATTTCAAGATTATATGGATTCATTCCTTTATCTTCAACAACTGCTCTAAATGTTGGTTCATGCATTCTAGGAGAACAAGAAGCTACTACAATGCGATCTAAACCAAGTTTGTCAATGTCTTGTTTGATAAGTTCTTGACCTGGATCTGAACACATGTACTTGTAATATCTGCTAACTTCTACATTTGGAAAATCTTTTGCAACTTCTGCAACTTTCTCAACATCGACAGTTGCACTAATGTTAATCCCACATTCACATACGTATACTCCTACTTTCATAATTTTCCTCTCCTATTTAGTTAAAATACCTCCAATTTGAGCAAGAACTTGCTTATTGCTATAGTGTTTCATTGTTATAGCACCTGTTGGGCAAGCAGCTGCACATGAACCACAGCCTT
>JAGLOH010000462.1 GCA_023139025.1 Candidatus Heimdallarchaeota archaeon
ATTGGTGCGATTATTCGAAGAAAAAGAAAGAAAACACAACCTCCCTAATGGATAGAAAAATATATGTATTACTTGTCATACTGTATATACAATGACATCAATTAGTGTTCGAGTACCTGATGAGATAAAGAGGAAAATGAAGAAACTAAACCATATTAATTGGAGTGAAGAGCTTAGAGAAGTTATTTTGAAGATAATAAATCAGGAAGAAAATAGAAATATTGCAGAAGCTCTACTTTCAAACGAGGAATTGAGAAAAGATGCTCCCTCAAAGTGGGATTCAACAGAACTAATCCGCAATTGGAGAGATAGTAGATATGGAACTCCTAGTGATTGATGCAAGTGTATTAATTAAATGGTTCGTAAATGAAATAAAATCTGAATCTGCAATAGCAATACGGGATAATTATATCAAAGGACAATCTAATTTAATAGCACCAAATCTGATTTTATATGAAGTTTTGAATGCTTTAAAATATATCAAGTTACATAATCAAGAAGAAATAGAAAGAATTTTTGATACACTAATAAATTATGGAATAGAATTCAACTCACTTGACAAAGAACTAGCTGGAAAATCAATAGAAATAGCTATGAAAAGCGAACTCTCTTTATATGATTCTACATATGTAGCATTGGCAAAAATAAAAGATGGAATATTAATCACTGCAGATGAGAAATTATTGAAAAATACACCGAAAGAATTTAAAAAATTCGTAAAATTACTGTAAACTAAAAATGTAAGAAATCAAGAAAAGAAAAGTCAACCTCCCCAAGGTTGAAAAAATGAATTTGTAGGACTTAATACACGCCCATCTGTTGATTTCCAGTTAAGTCACGATGAGGATCTCTAACACCATCAGCGAATCCGAATTTGCCTTTTGGTTTGATCAGAGTAGCTAAATCACCAGTTTGTATCAAAGCAGGAATAACTGTCTCAGGACTGATTCTCTGACTAACAACAGTACCTTGTTCGCCGTAGTTAACTCGAGTAGAGATGTCTGTAGGATTATCGATAACAAACATGTTCATACGAGGATGAGGATAGTAGTCGATAAAGTAGTCTTCATGATCAGGAGATTCGAAAGCTGTACCAAACAGAGACTGGCCATAAAATCCGCAAACTTTTAATCCCATATCCTCTTTGAGTATCTTTAGAGTTTCATTCGACAATGGAGTTCCACCATGAACAATTGCTTGGAGGTTACCTTTCTCTTTTAGACTTTGGATCAGTGGGAACATCTTTTCGATGAGGACTCCAGTCGTAAACATTCCAGTTATGAATGGGAATTCTTGTTTGACTAAGCGTTCAACTTGGTCTTGCATATGTTGGAGGTACATACCACCAATCTTGGGGTCAGCCATCATTGCAACTTTAACAAAACGTGGGTCCATATCTATCATAAAGACAGATTTAGCGAAATCGCGTTCAAAGCTCTTCAAGACAAACTTTCCTATCGTGTGGGGGCCTGTAGGGACTGTCGCAAGGTATGTCAAGTCTTTAGAAATACCAAAATCTTCAAACTGACTCTGGCAGAGTTTAGTAAGGACGTTAAAGGTATCAGTATCTAGACTAAAGTAATCCATTGCATCGAAATCGATTCGGGTAGTATTTGCTAGGAGCACGTTCTTTTTTGGTCTACCTGTAGTACCACCTGTCTCGGCGACCTGCATTTCTGTTCCTGGGTTCTTCGCGTAGTATTCATGTGCCCATTTTGTTGTTGTAAACATTATCGATTTGTCTCTGAAAATATTTGGATCTGTTGCTCCAAATTGT
>JAGLOH010000463.1 GCA_023139025.1 Candidatus Heimdallarchaeota archaeon
ACCTCTCGATATGGGATTTATATTGATAATACTACAGCATTTTTCATCATAAGAGATTGTATGATTGATGTATATAGTGGTGGTATTTATTTGAAACATAATGCACCCCACACTGCTATAATTGAAGATAATGAGATTACTGTAGCTACTTATGGGGCAATTCAACTAGCATACACTTCAGGTGTGTTGATACGAAATAACTTCATAAGTGACTGCTTCCTGGGTTTTCATGTTTACGACTGTGAATTCATTGATGTTTATGAAAACGAATTTGAGAATACGACAGTTGAAATAAATTATTCTGATAATTGTACTTTTACAAACAATCTTATTCAAGATTATAGAAGAGTTGCATTTCGTGAAATTTCTAATATACTCATAGATAATAATAGATTTTATGACGGAACAAGTGCAATAGATCTAAGTAATAATAAGGATCTAACATTTACAAATAATGAAATAGAAAATCGAGGTGTATCACTTTATTCTCACGAAATTACAGATTTCAACAATTATTTAATTGAGAATATTACCATTTCTGGGCTTCCATTTGGTTTTTTCATCAATCAAAATAATCTGTCAATAACAGAACCATATGGTCAATTAATATTCTATAATTGCTCATCTTCATTAATCAAAAATCAAAAAATCATTTCTATTTCAGAGACAATCAGAACCTATTATTGTTCAAACATATCATATCAGAACATAGATATAATTTCTGGTGAAATTTATAGTTTTAACTCCCCCTTTTCTTCTTTCAATAATATCACTATAGAACGAGGAAGATTGAAGCTAATAAACTGTCTCAATTCTTCTGTAGAGCATTCTTACGTAAGTAATTACGCTGCAGCATGTGTTGAAATGATAAATTGTCCAGATTCAAAATTCAAAAACAATGTGGTAGTAAATTCAACCAATCAACATGCTTTTTGCCCTAGCTGCTGTGTCTCACACGGGACATATTTTACCAACTCACATAGAACTTCTTTAGTTAATAATAGTTTCATCAATTCAGGATTGGCAATAGATATTGGTGAATTAAATACTTACATGATTAACAATAATACAGTTGATGGGGCGCCCCTGGAACTTTTAAAAGATGTTACTAATACAATTCTATCTGAGAAATATGGTCAATTATTTCTAATAAATTGTGTTAATGTTACTATTACTAACCAAGATATGACTGCTCCTATAATTGCTTTAACTTTATGGAAGTGTTCTAACCTTCTTATTACTGATAGTATTTTCACTAGATACAATAATGCAATATGTCAGAGACAATCTGCAGTAAGTATTCTTTCTTGTAATAATCTCACTGTTGTAGATTGTTTATTCCAATATCGTCTCAACATTGCTTCTGTTAGATATTCTTCAAATATTAGCTTAATTTCAAATGTTATTGAAAATAGTGATAAAGGATTTGATTTTTGGGATTCAACTTCTTGTATAATTGCAAATAATGAGATAATTGACTGCAAGAGAGCATGCAGAGTTCATGATTGTAATGACACAATTATAAGCAACAATAATTTTGAAAATCTGCCGGAGTCAATCGGGAATTTTAAATGGCTTATAGTGCTCATATTATATGAGAATCAATTAAAATCTCTTCCTGAATCAATCGTAAACTTAAAACTTACACAACTAGATTTAGGAAAAAATCAATTAACATCTTTGCCAGAATCGATAAAAAAATGGATAAAAGACTTGAAAGATAAAGGTTGCAAAATAAGAATGGATAATCTGTGAATTTATAATCTTATCTTAGAAA
>JAGLOH010000464.1 GCA_023139025.1 Candidatus Heimdallarchaeota archaeon
CCAGCGTCTATATGATTTTGCTTTCCTTTAAACAATGCGTCTCCCGACAATAATTGGAAAATCTAGCATTCCATTATTGGATTAAATTAACTCTTTCTTTAATCTATTAGCCGTCACCTAGATTCAAAAGAAATATTATCTATTTGCAATAAATTATGTAATGCTAGATAAACGTCTAGTAAAATATTTTGAAGAAAGACTCTGCTAATCTTCTAGTTGTAAGATATTTCATAAAACTACCACTAGGTGATGATTAACGGCTTGAAACCAAGGTTTGCACCTTTTAGGTGTATCTTTTCTATAATGCAGTTATGATGCTTAAAGGTTTCTCTATACTTTTGTCTATAAACTTATACTAGTAAGCTCTTAATGAAATATAGAATCAATTATCTTAGTGACCAAATTAATCTTACCCGAAAGAAGAAGTTCCTTATCTTCAACAAATATTTACTTTATACTAACTAATATTTCTTTCAATAAACTAATTATTTGTTTAATAAACGTATTACAAAACATTTTTTAAGTAACTTCATATGACACAATAACGACTCTTAGAGAAAGGGGTAAAAGGTTGACAACTCTGTACGATTATATTGGGGATAACGATAAAAAAGTTGAAGAGGAAAGAATAAAAGAAGAACAATCTTATAATGCTGTTCTCACCAAAATTCACAAACAGAAGCTCTTAAACATTAATTTTACAGGATTTGAAGGGCGATTATCTGATCTGATTGATGGAATTAGAACCATTCCCAACTACAACAATCTTAAGGGATATGTTAGAGAGAACGTTCTTCCAGAAAACCCGGAAATTTCATACGAAAAATTATCTTTCAAGACTGGAATACATGAAGGTGTGGCTTTAGTCATTCTTTACGACTTGTATAATGATAAATTAGAAGAAGAATTAAAGGATCTTGATGAAGAAGATATTGATCGTGACTTTCGTTATGATTAAATTATTAATCTAACTGCCATAATTGAGTCGATCGCTCAAGGATTTAGGAAGATCTAAATCGGTCATTTTCTCTTGAACAGGTTTGTAATCATACTTCAGATGAATCATGGTTGCACTGTATGGATTTGTATTCACAATCGAATAGTATGCTCCAGGTTTTCCGTTGCGTGGTTGCCCTACAGAACCTGGATTTAAGAAATTGTGCTTCTTAATTTTAGCTTTAAATGGAACATGTGTATGTCCTACCATCAGAACATTTGTTTTTGTAATCTCAAATGCTTCCTCAAGCATTGTTTTCCATTGTTTATCTGAATAGGTGTCCATATAATCAAAAGTTTTGAATGGAGAACCATGAACTAAATAGATACTACAATCATCTCTTTCAATTGTTTTTCTCCGAGGTAGAGTGGTTAGCCATTTCTTGTTTTCAGCATGAATATTATCTTGTGTCCATTGAATCATTGTATATGCGGTTGGATTGAAATAAAAAGAAGGTTCATCTCCAATTACTCCTGCATCATGATTACCTAACATTGAAATGGAGCATTCTTCTCTAATTAGCTCAATACATTCATTTGGAAACGGATAATATCCTACAATATCACCTAAACAGATAATCTCATCGATATTTTTTCTCTTCTGGATGTCTTGTAAAATAGTTTCTAATGCGTAGATGTTTGAATGAATGTCAGAAATTACAGCTATTCTTGGCATATGAAGACCTCCAAATTAGGTAATGTTGGCACACTTTTTAAGTTCTACTCAAAGATGAACCAACAAATCGTAGTTTTAGATATCTTTGAAAAGCATTAAT
>JAGLOH010000465.1 GCA_023139025.1 Candidatus Heimdallarchaeota archaeon
CATCAGCAAAACCAGAAAGAATTTCATACCAGCCTTGAGGTTGGTTTTCTTTTAAAACAGGATAAGCCTTGTCATAAAATTCTAGTGCTTTATCAAAAACTCCCTTCAAGAAATAGACATAACCACAATTATGCTGTGTAGAGGCAATAGCATTCCCATTGTTTAGTGCTTGATAAGTTTCGAGACTACGATTGTAATTATTTAATGCTTCATCATATTCCCCAATTACTAAATAATAGTGACCTATGTTGTTGTAAGAATTAGCTACCATACCCCTATTTTTTAATTCTTCTGCAATAACCAATCTCTCTTTACTCAATTCATAGAACTTCTTATAATCAGTTTTCTGGTAGTAAGACTGAGCTAGATAATCTAAACTATGAGCAATAGCTAATTTATTCTTAGCTCCTTTACATAAATCGACAACTTTTTGACTTATTTCTAAAGCAGAATCTAATTCTCCTCGATTTGTCCGAATAAATCCTATATTCGTAAGAATAGTTAGTTGATAAATCGGCAGATTATTTTTCTCACAAAATTTCTCTCCTTCAATTAATGTTTGAAAACCTCTTTCTAGTTCTTCTTCCGTAGCGCCCTCTCCAGAATAAACTCTTAGTAATGGAACTATTCCTTTAAAAGTAAAAATCAAAGCTTTACGTTTTAAATAATCTAAATCCTTGCTAGGTTCAAGTTCATCAAACATTGGTATGATTTCAGCATGTAATTTTTGTAATTCTTGCCATTCATTTAAGTTTAAATAACTTATTTGTAAGTTTATAAGAGAATCAAATTTCAGATTCTTATCTTTAATATCGATACTTTCTCGTATTACTTCCTGAGCTATTTTCATCCCGTAGTCGAAAGAGTAATGTTCATAACCTAAAGAGGTAAGAATATTGACTATTTGGCTTTTAAGTATTTTAGCTTTTATTCTTTCTTCTATCGTAATTTCTTCTTTTTTCAGCAATTCATCTAGTTCAGCTATTGATTTAAGGAAATCACCCTTGATATAATCCTTCAGAATTCTTTCTAACTCTTTTTGAATGGGAGTGACCATGCAATCACCAATATAAAGAAATTAAACAAAACTAGGTTAAAACTTTTTCTTCTAAGAAAATTAAAATAAATACTATGAATACGAATAATACTGAACTTATTTGTTAGGTTGCAAGTAACATTATAAAAAGAACTTAAACATTACATAATAGGGAATAAGAGGTTAAAATGAGCGATGTAATAGTTGATAAAAATGCAACCTCAAAGATTTCTCTTGGTATTATAGCAAATAAGAGAAAGTATAAGCTAGATAACGCCGCAGAAGGCTTTAGTTTGATGTCTAGTAAAAAGGTTTCTTGCGTTTTTAGAATAGCTTGTACCTTAAAAGAAAAAGTAGATGTAAAGAAACTCCAGGAAGCTCTAGCTAACATTCTTCCTCGTTTTCCTTATTTTAGAGTTAGCATAAAGAAAGGATTCATATGGGGAAAATGGATTACTAATCTATCAATTCCTGAAATTACACCTGAAGGACAATATACTAACCAATATATTCCAATAGGACGAAAGAAACTCCTCTATAGAATATTAGTCAACCAAAATAGTATCGCTATAGAGTGTCATCATAGCTTGACAGATGGTCACGGAGGTTTAATTTTTCTTAATTCACTAATAGCTGAATATTTCAAAATAAAAAAAATAGAAATCGATAACTGGGAGAATATATTCAATTCTAAAAATGAACCTGACTTTCAAGAATTTGAAAATGCTTTTGATCA
>JAGLOH010000466.1 GCA_023139025.1 Candidatus Heimdallarchaeota archaeon
CTCCTGCTCTCCTTTTGTCATGTTTGTTCCTTAGATGATTTGAGGTCTCAATTGAATTCTTACCCCAAAGTTCTGTTGCATCATGAATTTCTACAGATCCATCTATAATAGAAATATATACAGGATTTTCAGATTTACCTATAACTACGATACCATCATATCCTGCAAATTTGAGTTTAGCTCCCCATCGTCCTCCTGAATTTCCAGAACCTATTGACCCTGTTAAAGGGGATCTTAATGCCATAACATGATGACGCCCACTATTTGGAGACCTTGTTCCAGTAACTGGTCCTGTTGCAAAAATAAGCATGTTTTCAGAAGATAATGCATCAAAATCCTTGACATTAATGCCTTTTTCCTCAAGTTTACTAACATATTTCCACAAAAGATGAACTGCTATTCCTTTACCTCCCAAATATTGACGAAGTATATCCTCAGAAATCGAAAAATCTTTGAATTCTTTAAGAGTTAAATTAACTTTTAACCATTTATTCATATATCCAAATTCCATTTTAATACACCTAGACTGTGATTTATGACAAAAATAACCTTCTAACAGATATAAATCTATCTGCCAAAATTGATTATTTCAACTAATAGTTAGATTTTTTAAATTTAAACCTAAAAGCAGAATGGTTAATGTTGACAGAATATCCGAAGCTAATACAAGTTGAACCAACAAACAAATGTAATTATTCATGTTCAATGTGTCTTAATGCAGTAGGAAATTCTGAAAACCATTTTCTTTCTTTAGATAGTTTTCAGTCATTAGCTGAAGAAGTTTTTCCAAATTTAGAGAAGCTTGTACTTTATGGATTTGGAGAACCTCTAATACATCCTAATTTCATAGAAATGCTAGAAATATCTAGAAAATATCTGCCTTCAGAAAGTAAAGTCACATTTACGACTAATGGGTCACTGCTCAATAAGAACAGAATTGATACTATAGTTAAGAAACAGCTAGCAGATGAGATTGTTTTTTCCTGCGATATGTTATTGAATGGCGAAATAAAGCCTGAACTACATTCCTTAGAAAATAGGAATGTAGAAGCAAACTTAAGATATCTAATTGAAAGAAACGTAAATAAGAAAATTCGAATAGGGATCCAATCTGTTATAATGAAATCCAATATTAATCAGATTGAGGACGTAATATCCAAATTTGGATTAATAGGAATTGATTTCATAGCTCTAAGTCATCTTTTTCCTTTCTTTAAAAATTTACAGGAAGAAGTTCTATTCACTATGATCTCACAAGAAGCTTTATCCATATTGAAAGAAAATAATAATAAGTGGAAAGAGATAATTCTTGGTGTATCTAAGGAGAAATTCGCAGAGAAAATGCAAGAAACATATAAACAATTATACAAAAACAAGGCGAATATCAAACCTAAGATTAGACCTTTTTCTGAAATCTTTGTGAAAGCTCAGGCAAAAGCAAAAGAAAAAAATGTTCATCTTAATGTTTCATTATATCTCAAGGAAAAAGATAAACTCAAAGCCCTACATGAATTAGAGAAACTCTTCAATAAGTTTAGTAATATAGCAGAAGAAAGAAATGTTGAGTTGATTTTACCTGCAATCTTTCCAAAATTCTCTGATAGAAGATGCCCATTTCAAACAGCAAATGCTTCCGTTATTAGATCTGATGGAAATGTTGTTCCTTGCTTCAATTATTTATGGGATCATGAATCATATCTAAATAATCATGTGAGAGAAAACTCTTCATTTACATTCGGAAATATACATCAGAAGCCTTTTCTAGAAAT
>JAGLOH010000467.1 GCA_023139025.1 Candidatus Heimdallarchaeota archaeon
AGAGGAGGTTCTCCAAGTATTTCAACTAGGTTAGTGTAGAATTTTTCAAGATGTGTATCCAAGTCGACAAACTTATTATAATTTCTCTTAAGTCCCCAAAATTTTGTTGGTTCATCTTGTTCTATTGCTTTATCATCAGGAATTCCAATAAGGTATAAATCAATTTTTGGTTCATCACTTACCCATATTTCACAATTACAATCGTTGAGTTTTTCACTGTTCATAATCCAAGACCACCCCTTTGGTCCTTGAAGTATTAATGAAAAACTTGACCTATCAGTTATGTTTAAAAGAGGATAATAGGCAACATATAGTCCCAATTCAACGCCTTCAGCTGTTAAATAATTAGTTGACCAAGGATCAGATTCTATTTGGCCAGAATATCTAACTGAGAGTAATAATTCATTCAAGTTTCGTAATTCTTCAGGAAGTTCTATCGACCAAATCTTTGAAGATTTGAGAAAGTGATCTTTAGCGACAGATTTCTCTTCAGGAATAAAATAGTATTTTTCCCCTTTAACCTCAGCTTTAAACTCTAACCACTGGAGTTGATTATTTATCATTAGGTTTATGATTGGAGAAGGTTTCTTTATTGTTAAGAAAGCTGAAGCATACATGTTTTGCTCCTTGGGATTTAATTTTAGTTTTAAATCAACTCTTGTGATTTTCATCATTACAACATCTCGATTGTTAATTTTCTTTACGTAAAATTGCTATATATGATCCAGATCCTTCTTGTTCTTGCAGACTATGTTTGAGCTTCCATCCAGTCCCTTTAAGAATCTCTTCCATTTCTTCTTGCGATACTAACAACAAATCCATCCAAGAACTTATTAGTTTCTTGAATCTAGTTCTTATAAGAACTTGTCCTCCAATTCGACCTCTAGATCTATTCAATTCAATATAATCTAAATGGTCTTTGTTTTTAGTACTATAAGTATTTACTGAGGGCGCAACTATAGTGCCTTCATCTGAAGTAATTTTGTAAAATGTTTTTAGAAGTTTTTTTGCATTTGTAGGATTTCCGAAGAGCCCAAAATTGTTCCCCATCATTATTATTGTATCAAACATGCCTAAATTCGGTTGGATATCATGTAAAGATAATAATTTAGCATTTTTTATTCCACGTAACTTACATACTTTTATTGCTCCTGGAGAGTTGTCAATTGCTAATACGTTTAACATGTTTTTTTGGAAGTAAAGACTATGTCTTCCTGCTCCACAACCAACATCTAAGATTTCACTTCCTACATATTGCATAGCTTCTTTTTCTAAATCTGACCAATCCTTAAATTCACTAAAATAGAAAGAAGCTGATCCATATACACTAATGTACCCATCATCTCTCTCAATGACATGAGCACTATCTTCACCTTTATAGTGAGCATACAGAATTTCGCCAAAAAGGTCTTCTTCGTTAATCATCTATTTCCCAGTTTTTGTTATGTTTTACAATTTCAGTGAATAATAAATAGTTTTCTCGAAAGAATAAATGATTGGTTCTGAGAAAAGTTTAAAATACACGATTTCTTTTAGAGCATGATGGAAGAAACTTCTGAAGTAAAATTGATTCATAAAATTATTGATATTATTGGAGGAGGGGCTTTAGGTACCGCTATTATTTTAGGTTATATTCTTTCAAGTGTAGGAGTTGTTCTGTTACTGCTTTATCTGATTAAGTTATTGCATCAGTTAATCGTAGGGAGTTAACTTTCTTCTTTACCCTTATGGAAGTAAAGCAGGATTC
>JAGLOH010000468.1 GCA_023139025.1 Candidatus Heimdallarchaeota archaeon
AGAATATTTGGGAGATATAGGGTATGAGAATTGTTGCTACTGCAGATACACTTTTCGGATATGAATATAGGAAAACAGCTGCATCTAATAAATTTCAATTATCCTTTTTTTGAAGAAGGAACATTGAATCCTCATTTTGATTGTTTTGGTATGGATATTTCTTTTCTTTAATTAACATCAAATCGGGAAATGTTTCAGAATAATTTTTTGCAAAATTTCCCTTCCAAAGAACATTAGACTTCCCACGGTAAGTAATTTCTTGATGAATCTCTGCAAAGTATTCAAAACCCCAAATCCATTGTTTGGAACAACGATAAATTTCACTTAAAATTTCATTAAGATCATTTGGTGAAATATGTATCAACACTCCGCTGGTGAACACTAAATCAAAATATCCAACTTTAAAAGGAGTATCAAATCCCGATCCTTGAAAGATATTGATGCTCTTTGTATGTTCCTTGGCTTTTTCTACCGCATATGGTTGGAGTTCGATTCCATAAAGGTTTTTGAAACCCATTGCTTGTAAACATAGCAGTTGATGGCCAATATTACACCCTACTTCTAAAACCTTAATATCTCTTGAAAAACTACCAATAAATTCAGTATTCATAGCAGTTCGAGAAATTCCCCAGGTTTCTTCATAGAATTTATCCCATTCTTTAACATTCAAGACTTCATTTCTATCGGTATATTCTTTACCGAAATTGCCACTCCAGAATTCCATTTGTTCAGTTTTCTTTACCATAGCTACATTTTCCCCTTTTATCGCTGTGTTTTTCATTCTATGAACGTAATCTATCTAGTAAATTTCTTGTTTGCGTTCCTTTAAAGACTTTTTGAGAACAACATTTTCTCGTTTTACTTTACTCTCTAAAACCAAAATGTTTGAAAATTCTATTTAAATCTTGTTTTCTATTAAATCAAGATTTTTCAGAACACTTTTTTATAGTCTAATTCCTATATTTTCTTATGAGTTCAGATTCGTTTCTCATCATAAATCCTAACTCTAAATCTGGTAAAACAGGTAAGAGAATAGGAAGATATCTCAAAATTATCAGAGAATATTTGGGGAAAATTGAATATGAAGTGACAACTAAACCAAGGGAAGAAGCTGCAATAGCTGAAAAAGCTGTAAAGGCAGGTTACAAGACAATCCTTTCTTTAGGAGGAGATGGAACTGCAACTAATATTGGGGATGTTCTGGTTGATTATCCTGACACAAAACTAGGTTATATTTCTTCAGGATCGATGAATGACTGGGGGAGAACACATTCAATCCCAACTAAGATAGAAGAATGTCTAGAAGTTATTATAGACGGATATAGTGAGAATTTTCCTGCAATGAAATGCAAAGGTGATAAAGAATTTTATGCATTTGATCATATAGATGGTGGATTTGTGGCAGAAGCGGGAGCTGCTTCCCTAACCGAAGCTAAGTGGATAAAGAACGGATTTCTCAAATACACATATTTAGCTCTGAAACATGTCATCAAATTCAAGAATGCACCAGTAATCATGAAAATTGATGATAATGACCCCTTAATAATAGATGATCTTTCAGCTACTGTTTTTGCTTTTAGTGATTCAATAGCTGGTTTCAATATGTTGCCTGGAAACGCATATCTGTCAAGAAAAAACAAAGATATTGGTATAGTTATAGCAAGAGGGCTAAAGGGTTTAGGAAGGATTGGTTTGGTTCTTAAAACATCTTCGGGAAAACACGTTGAAATGGATGGTGTATGGTTA
>JAGLOH010000469.1 GCA_023139025.1 Candidatus Heimdallarchaeota archaeon
GATTACTGTATCGTAGCTTTGGGCTATCCTGCAGAATATTCAGAATTAGTATATGGAATTGATAAAATTAAAAATGTTTTGAATAAATTCTTTGAAGGAGTGACAGATATTTCTGAGGTAAAGGAAAAAGCTAAATTGGTAGAAGAACAAATATACAATGTTGTTCGTAGGTTCTAATTTTCTTTTAATTTCAGGAAAATTTTCTTGTACTGTTCCTCTAGTTTGACGATTTCTGTTTCCCAGTTGAACTTATTCTTGTATATTTCTGAAGCTGTTTTCTTCATATTTTCCAATCTCTCATAATCTTGCATGAGTATAACGATTGCATCAGCTATTTCCTGCGGAGAAGTTGGGTCAATTAGTATTCCAAGATCATCTATTCCCAAAGTAGCTCTCTGTAATCCTTCAAAATTTGAGCCGATAAATGGAATACCTGCAGAACAATATTCATACAAACGATTAGGTATTCTCAGGAAATTGTTCTTTCCTGGTTGAAATAATATTAATCCCACATCACAACTACGCATAATAGAAAGAGCATCCAAGTAATTCATCCAACCTGTTACGTTAAAGTACTCTGAAAGATTATATTTCTCTATTAATTGTTCCATTGGTTCTAAAGATGTTCCTGACCCCATTACTAGGAATTCAAGTTCAGTCGGTTTGAATTTTTCACTTAGTATTTTAGCTGCTTCAATCGTCTTATCATAACCCAAATTATGATACATTACACCAAAATGTACAACTTTGAACTTCTTATCTGTAGTGTACTCTTTTGGAATGTCTTTCTTGTGGGCAGCTTCCACATCTTTTCTAGAAGGATAATTAGCAATCCATGAACTCTCGACTTTGTATTTTCTTTTGAGGTTTTCAGAATAAGTTATTCCTGCTGTAACAACACCTTGAACTCTTTTGATGTAATATCTCTCTACCCAGCTATACCCCCACAAACCAAGAAATCCAAAAGTTTCTGACATCTGTTCTGGAAAATTCTCATGACTATCGTAGACTAGTATTTTTGCATTTTTCTTCAATCTTGTTGCCAAAGGAAGAACATTTAGATCATGAAGATGAATAATATCATACTGATTCTTACCAACAAGATTCTTAACATTCTTCCAGAATTCGAAATACTTGAAAAAAAGTTTTTTTGAGCTTGGAACTCTAAGAATAGTGTACCCATCTCGCTGTTCTTTATTATCTAAATTACCCTTAGGATTTGTACCAATAACTGTCACTGTATGTCCTTCACTAGCCAAATACCTTGCTTCTTTCTCTACTCTTACATCAGGAGCAACAGTACTTAGAACAACCATCAAAATATTCCAGTTTTCTTGAGGCATTGCTTTTAGAAGAGTATTTTAACTTATCAAGGTTTTTATTAAACACTTCAAATTTCGATTTTATGTGTCGTTTTATAATTAAAACTATCTGTTGACCTCAAAAAAAGAAGGCTAACGAAAATCAAAATTCTCTTCATGTGCTCTCAGATTAAAATTTGATTGATTTGTTTATGGATTCTTATCAAGATGGATTTCCAAATACATCAAAAGATTGAGACAATAGTTTGAAAAAACCAGTAAAAGTCAGAAATATACATAAATGTTTGATTACTTAAAAAATTATAATGGTATCAGAAAATGATTTTGGGTTAGCAATTTTTCGCCCCTCTATAAAGGAAAAACACTAAGAAAAGGATGATGATGGCATATAGACATAAAAAAACTCACCCCCTCGATTT
>JAGLOH010000047.1 GCA_023139025.1 Candidatus Heimdallarchaeota archaeon
TATTCCTCTCGCTATTGCAATTGGTAGTATTCCTCCAATTGTACCTCCAGTAGGATGAGCAATATAGACACCAGCTATTCCATCACTCCCTAGAGTATTTCCACCTTTGAAAATTATGTCACCAGGTTCGAATTCTAATAGAGCTTCTTGAAAATTATCTACTTCCTTTTTCATACCTTTATCGATGACTATTTCTTTCAATCTTTTGTCAATTTTAAGACTTCCAAAGCGGTACAAATCCTCTTTATCCCCTGTCATTTGTCCTGCAACATAATGAGGTTTGTTTAAAGGTTCCCCTAAAAGTTCTTCCAAAACATAAGCTGTTGTTGAACCTCTGGAAACAAAAATACGATGTTTTTCCAATGCTTCTTTAACTTCAGGAAGTTGAGCAATTCCCTTAGCTATTAATCTTTTACATTCAGAATGAGTAAGAACAATAATTGCACGCATGAGATTATTCAATTAAAATAGAATAAAAGTGTTTTCTAAAAAAAATGACGAGGTTACCCCTCCTCAAAATAATCCTCATAATTTGAAATAGCGAATGGACGAATTGATTCTAAATCCTTAGATAGAACGTATAGTATTGTAAAGACCATTTTCTCCTTTGGTTTTAGCTTATTACGTTTTGATGATACGCCAATTGATGCGAAAGTCAAACTTGGAACGTAAGGAGCAGTCTGGACATGATTAGTATCAGAATAAGCTATTGATCCCACTATGTATTCATTCAAGGGATTCTTGTAGGCTGCCCAAGGTACATGAAAATCATGATGTCTCCCAACATAGGATTCAAAATCATTTATTGTAAATTCAATCATTTTACCTTTAGATTCTGTATAATATTTATCCTCAGCTTTTCCAGATGTTTTAAGGTTTATACCATCTCTAATATCAAAACTTCTGGTAGAATCCGATTTATTTTCAATGATTAATTGATAAAGTACAAGAGCTGAATCTGGCAGCGTTAGATATTGGTTTGTTGCTTGTAAACCTTTCAAACTAGGAAGAAAGTCGTAAATCTCAGATTTGAAACCTATACCTTTCCATAAACCTTTTTCTACCTCAAAAGCCTCGTATTTCAGTTTATTAAATTCAGCAGAAGTATGTTTACCTACTTCAGCAATAGTTAAACCAACTCCACCATAGAAATCGTTCCACCAAAGATATGGTTGAACTTTTGGGAAGAATGAAAGTAAGTAATTATTACTTCCCTCAACTGAGAGATGGAAAACATGCCCACGATGTTCTGCGCTTCCTCTAAACATCAAAAAGCCATTATCAACCTCTAGATAATTCTTCTCATCGTTTTGATTGGATTGGATAGTAATTTCTTTAGTTTTATCAAAATATCCTAGGGCAATTGGATATTCATAAATTCTAGATAATGTATCATGAATCAATTTACCTGAGTAAAATCTTTTACTTCCTTGTTCAAGCAGAAATTCTGTTATCAGTTTTTGCTTCTTTGTTTTGTTAATTCTGATTTCCTCTGGCTTTGTAGCTATGTCATCAAATATTAACTTTAAGCTTCCTTGAAATTCAGCTTCTCTGAAAGTATCAATTATCACACTGATTCTTTCTGCTGATCTATCTAGAATTATTCCTCTACTAATCTTTCCTTTTTCTGAGTCAGCAAACAAGCCTGTGGTTTTGGCTCCTTCTAATAGGCTGAGTAAGCTTAATTTTGAGTCTGAAGGATTTTCGTATATTTCTTTCCACTTTTGTCTTATTTCTTGCCATGTGTCTGCAAAATAAATCCAGGACATAGAAGTTTCATTTGATTTGCCAGCTTTCAATTCAGGAATCTTCTCTTCCAAAAATCTTGAACTAATTTTTTCAATTTTTGACAAATCATATAGCTGTCCAATATATCCTTCAGGATATTTAACAGCATTCCATCCTTCTTTGAATTCTTTTGGTTTATTGGGATTTTTTATCTGAAACTCAGGTAAGTTGAGGTATTTAATTCCTTCATTAAAATGAAAGATGAGTTTTTCTGTTCTTTCAGCTCCTCTCCACCACCAAGTTTCATACATTATACCCAAATTATCTTTATCAGAATCAGAGTTATTTTCCACATTGAAACAGATACCAACTGGTCCTCCTTCATCTGGAACAAAGATTTTTCTAGTAAATTTGAGACCTTTTTTCTCGTCTGATTCAGCACTAGAATGTAACCATAAACCTGATTCATCAATATTGAAAATGTGGTCAAGATTTTTTGTAAAGAACTCATTTCCTTCAGTATCAAACGGATAACCTAAAACCATATTAAAGCCAATTTTTTGCAGGTTTCTTCTCTTATCCATAATTCTAATTAGATTTTCTCCAGGTGTATATTTTTTGAATAATCTTAATCGTACAGCTTTATTTTCAATGTAAATTACTGGACCTATTTCATAACTTACAGTTTGGTTATTTTTGAAAATGATTATTGGATATTTTTTTGCTATGATTTCTTGCCCTTCCAAATCTTCGATTGTGACATCAAAATAATCAACGATAGTATTTGTTGGTTCAACTTTCATTTGTACCTTGATTTCAGAATCATACCTTGATATTTTCTTCTTTAACTCATGTTGTTCAAAGGAAATTAGGTTGCCATCTGTTAATTTTACAATTATCTCCTTCTGATTTCCGATATAATTCTGGATTTCCAAGGGCAATTCAAGTTCTGTGTCAGGCTTTGTAACATAACATTCAGGTAATGTCTTAATATCCATAGCATTCTTAGGTATTTTTCCAAGAGTGATTGGAAATGTGATATCATCTATTGTAACATTAAATATAACTTCATGCTTACTAAATCCTTGAGGATGCACTTTTATATCAAGTTCTTCTGTCCCTGAAACAAAAAATCCTGTAAATGATAATACTGACTTTTTAGTTGAAAGAAGGTTTAGACTTGTTCTTCTTTCTCCTGAATAAACGATATCGGATGAGGCGGTAGTTTCTAAAGAAATGAGAACTTCATCTTGACTTCCATTCTTCAGAGTAAGTTCAAATGGAAACTCTTCAATTCCAATGAAAGCTTGTGAATTAGGAGTTCGTACTTGAATTTTTAGATCAGTTTCATCTACCTTATAGTGAAAACCACTTATCTTACCTACAGATCTATCCACCCAAATATTTATCGAATCACCTTTCTCATTTTCAAAGTAGTGTTCATAGACTGCCATTTTTTCATCGAAAGTTTCGTCCATCTCTTGGTTAATTACTGGCTTGAAAGAATCATACCAACTATTTTGCTGGAAAAATTCTTTGAAAAATGGAAAATTCAGAATTTGAGGGATATAATTGACCATATATACATCAGTACCGGGTCTCCATTTGTACCCTTGTCGTTTGTACAAAGGTAGAGCTTTAAGGTTACCTCCCCAAGTGTGCAACCCTATGAATCGAGCATTCTTTTCCATAGCAAACTCAGTGCCTTTTAGCAAAAGCGCTTTACCATATTTTTGCCCCTGATATTCAGGATCAACACCTATTAGAGCTACATACCATGAATTGGGGATTTCACTACTTTTATTACAAAAGCAGACTCCTACCATCTTAGAACTATCCTCTAAGGCATCAGCTACGAAAAGAGTACTAAAATCAGCATTTTTGAAACTGTCTTCAGCCCATTCGTCTGTAAAGACAAAAGAACCCCCAAAACCTCCAGGCCATGAGTCAGAATCTTTGAAAGAATTGAAACATCTGGCTACTGCTATATAGTCTTCCTTTTTTGGTTCCATATTCCTGACAAGTTTCGTTTTATCATCTTGGGGAAACTCTATCATAATACAATTTTTCGAAAAGGCTGTTATGAATATTGTTATTTTCGTTATTTTATCTATCAAGAGAAGGAAAAAAGAAAAAAAGGAGAAGGATAATAATTATTCTTAGAGGAATCCATATGAAAAAGAAAATTCTGAAAACATCATTAATTTTAGTTACTTTACTAATTTTAGCAACATCAATAAAAGCTAACTCCCCTTCAAGCATTGATTTATCCTATGACTATGATATAAAAATACTTGATGTAAAAGTTTTTCACAGTGTTGCAGATGCTAACACTCATTATATTGAAACAATGGAGATATATGTTAATGATGTATTAAATATCAGTCAAGGATTTACCAACCAGAATACAACTAGTTATCTTGAAGTATCGTTTTCAATATTTGTAGATTATGGTGACACAATAAAAGTTACCGCAATTTGTAACATTGCAGGTTCAATAACTGATCAAATTGTTGTTCAAACTCCAACATCACCGCCAAATACAGAAACATCTGACGCAAGCTCGATAATATTATTGGGTGTCAGCATGCTAGCTTTAGTCTTGGTTGTAGGGATAAAAAAGAGATAAAGTAATCCCTTTCATATCTTTTCTTTTTTTAATTTTTTAATCAATTTCTGAAGAACATACGAACATTTTTATTTCAAACTGAAGTATATTTAATCTTGATTAGCAAGAAGGGTGCTCATATGAATGCTAAATCTTCCACGATACGAAACCATCCAGATATTCCTTCAAAACCACCTCTTTTACGTTTTACAATTGTTGACTTAAGTGGTTTAGCTGTATTTCATAGAGCGTATATTACTGAGGTAATGGATGAGTTATTGTTTTCTGGATTTAGTGCAGCAATGATAGCTTTCTCTAGAGAACTAGGCTCAGAGCTTTACTCCATACAAATGGAAGGTATTAATTATTATTTCAGAACTAAAGAGGATTTTATTCTTGTAGTAGGAATGTACCCTAGAGTACGACCTTCAAGCGCAAAAAGATTTTTGAGATTAGTTTACGAAATTGTACATTGGGAGGAATTAGATGGTTATTTAAACAAAGCAATTTATTTTCAGACTGAAGAATTCATTGAAAAGCTGGAACAAATAATACTTGAATTTCAGATAAAATTCAAACATTTAATTGGTTAACGTAGACCTAAAGATAAGCTAATTTTAAGGCAGTAATGTATTCTTGCGGAAGGATTCTTTCTTCTGCTAATTTCCAAAATCCTGGATCTCTCAATTCCATAGATGGTGGAGATATATATCTTTTAAGCAGAAAATAAATAACATCTTTTAAGGAAAGCAAAGCTAGAGACCAATTCTTTTCTTGAATCGCCTTTCTGGCATCTGTAACTTCTGTCCATTCTCTCTCAGATTTAATATGACTGTAAAGCGAGATTACTTTCTTATATAAATCGAGTACTTTCTCTTCTCCAACTTCGATATACATTTCAGCATAATCTTTTAGTCTGTGAGTAACAGCTTGACCATTATCGAATCTATTTTCATAAAGAGTCAGAAGTTTTAAATTCTCATCATAAGCTTTCTTGGCCCAATCTGAATTTGGAGGTTCTCCCATCATTTTAATGAAAATACGATGTTCAGATTGCCACTTCCAATCTTTACATATGTGAAGGTGTTGTTGGACAAAGCCTTCTCTTTCATGCCAGATTTTACAGTTTCTAGTAAATGATAGATATAATGAAACCTGATAGATATCTCCAAGATTTTCTATTTGCTTACTAACTGTACTCTTCATATAATTCTCATCGTGTAACCAAACATCAATAATTTGGTCATTATATGGGATTTTCTGGTTCTGTATGAAAGGAGTTTGATCTTCCTTAATGACCACAAGATCAATGTCGCTTAACTCTTTAGCTCTGTTCTCTGCCCATGATCCAACTAATAAAACAGCTTTAACTGATTCGTCCACGTTATTCTCTAGAAACCAGCCCTTAACTTCTTCTAAAAACTCAAATTTCTTTGAAATTTCTGCCATCTAAATAGATTCAGATTTCTAGAATATATGTTTATCTGAAAAAAAGGAAACGAAGACTATATGTTATTTCTTCTTCTTTGTTGATAAGTGAGACTCTCTCAAATTCTGTCTATATTGAGGAAGTGAATTTTATTATCTTCTTGGAAAAAATAAGACCTTGATGTTAAATAATTTGTTGCATTTATTTTTGGTACTAATCAAACCGATAATGTCATAGAAAATCTTTTAAACAAAATTTTAGCCTTAATTCAATAGAAAGAATAATTTGCTTTTTAAAATAATGTGGATGCCTGGGATTTGAAAAGAATTATCTCTAATTTTCATACTTATCCTAAATGGATGAGAACAAGCATGTGGAGATTCATGCATAGAGTATTGTTGTCAAGATTTGGTTTTTCCGATTTAAAGTTCTTGAACTATGGATACGTAAGCTTAGATCCTAAATGTGAACTCCTTAAATTAGATGAAAGTGATGAATTGGAACGCTATAGTGTTCAGCTTTATAATCATACAATAAGTGGTGTTAATCTTAAAGGAAAGGATATCTTAGAAGTTGGAAGTGGTCGTGGTGGTGGTGCATCTTTTATTACACGTTACTATAAACCAAATTCGTATGTTGGTCTAGATCTTTCAAAAAAATTAATTCGTCTGTGTAAGAAAAACTACAGTTTACCAGGTCTTTCTTTCATTTATGGTAACGCTGAGAATCTCCCCTTCGAAGACATGTCATTTGATGCTATAGTAAACATTGAATCCTCTGGAAGTTACAGTAATATGGACAAATTCTTATCAGAAGTATACCGGGTTCTACGTCCAGGTGGCTACCTTCTTCTTGCTGATTTGAGAACCATTGAAGAAAATGAATTATTAAGAAATCAAATTGAAGAAGCAGGTTTTAATATAATAAATGAAGAAAATATCGTGAAAAATATATTGAAAGCAACAGATTTAGATTATGAAAGAAGATACAAGCTTATAAAAGATAAAGCTCCTCTATATTTGAAAAATTTGAGCAAGGAATTTTCTAGTCTTAAGGGAACAAAAAGACATGAATCATTTGATGATGGTTCTTTGATTTACCTACGATATATGCTAAAGAAATCATAACAATTAACAACAGTCAAATTTTATCTTTTTTTCTAGATATAGACTTAATCTTGAACGTGTTTCAAAGATACAATAACATCTTATTTTATTAAATATTATTCATATTCTCTCAATTTAAAATCCTAAGATTTCGTTTTTGAATAAGGGGATTTCATTATTAGAATTTGTTTTACTAAAGGACGCAATAGAGTAATTATAGAAACAATAAATCGATTAGCCTTTTTGAATTCACTCAAGAAGTCTTCATATGTATGTTTTAGGTATTTTAGTAATTCTTGTGCTTCAGTCGAATCCATCCAAAGAGTATAATACCAATCATTATTAGTTATTGGAGTTTTAGAGATTTTAGTAGGAAAATTTCCTAAACCCAAAACTTTGAAGTACATACTTAGAAATTCTTTGTTTTTGAACTGATTCTGTTTTCCCCCACCAATCAAGTAAAATCTATTTACTTGAGTAATATCAACTGACCTAGCTAAAGCTACTCCAGCATCAAAAGTATGAAGAAATTCTAATTTCTGTTGGAGAGGAATGGAAAAAATTGGGTCAAGTTTCATATTACTCATTAAATCAAGAGCTGGAACAGCTGTTAACCGTAAAATAATCCATGGTAAACAGCTTTTTACTAAAAGCTCCTCAGCTTCTACTTTTGTTTTTGAATAAACATCTGTTGGATTTATGGGAGTATCCAAAGTTATTACTGGAGAATCAGGACTTTTAGGCCCATATACAGTAACTGAGCTTGCATAAATGATTCGAGGACTAAGATTTTGTTTTTTCACCTCTTCGATTATATTGTTAGTTCCTAGGACATTGATTTTATATGCATAATCTGGTAGTTTATCTGATAATGGAGGTAGAATCGCGACTAGATGTATGATACAATCTTGATTTTTAATGGCTAAAGCGATACTAGCTGTATCAGAGATATTTCCCCAAACAACAGATAGTTTATGTTTTCTTGAAAGTTTTCGAAAAGCTCTCTTATTTCTTCTATTTGGTAGATCAAAACAGGTAATCTGATGGTTTAGTCTGACTAATTCTTTAATTGTGCTCAATCCAAGATTCCCAAAAGCTCCAGTTATTAAGATATTCACAAATAAAAATCGCTTAATCACTTAACAATTTTGTGAAATAACACTTCGAATATACGTTAGTAACTTATATAAGTGTGCAAGATTTTGCACACCCGAATAGAATACTTTGTTTTCCAAATTGTTTACCATGTTGTCTCTACAACAGATTATGTATCAAGCTTTGTAAGTGGTGTGAATGGAAGTCAATGAAACAGAAGAAGCAGAGAGGATAAAACTAACTATCCAAAGTTATGTGGAAGGTGCTGCAGAGTTTAATTTTGAGAAAGCAGAAAACTCTTGGCACCCCCAAGGATTAAAAATCTACTATGATTCAGATTCTGATTCTCTAAAAACAATTACCATGCTGCAATCTAGACCTTCGTCTAAACCTTCAGTAGCTTTAAAGCAGGCAGCTAAAATTGAGGGTTTGGACATATTTGGTCTTGCTGCTTGTGTGAAACTAAAATGGTTAGTAGAAAGAGAAGAAAAGAAGAGAATTTGTGTTGATTACATTTCTCTAATAAAGATTAAAAAAGATTGGAAAATTGTTTCAAAAATTTCTGATGTTAAATATAAGTAAAATGAAAGGAGGCATTATATGTTTAAAGGTGAAACCCATGAAATTGAAAGTATAGAAAAAACTATTCAGCTATATGAAGAGGCTTTTAATGAATGGGATATTAGTAAATTAGTAAGAGCATATCATCCCGATTCAATGGTATATTGGTTTGTACCTGAGAGTAACAGATTCTATAATGGTCTTTGTTACAGATGGGTTGAAGAATTTGTCAAAAATCAAGTAGAAAGACCTGAAGTCAATTATTATGTCAATATTGAAAGAATAAATCAATATGGAACTGTAGCTTATGCAAGAGTTCGTTTTCTTATTGAAGACCCTCAAGATTACAGAGATACAACTGATTATCTCACATTAATGAAGTTTGATTCTCAATGGAAGGTTGTCAACAAATCTGGACACACAATTCCCCTTGAACAAGAGGAACTAGTTAGAAGAATCAATGGGGATATTTCTTTACCCTCGAATGATTCTGAAGAAATAAAGAGGATTACAGATAACCTAGAAATTTACGCTCAAGCATTTCATGACTGGGATATGGAAAAAATCAAACAAACGTTTCATCCCTCTATGCGAATGAATTCAGTTGTTCAAGAAACTCATCAATTTAAGAATCAATTCCGACCGTATGCAGTCTGGGGAGAAGTTTTAGAAAATCATAAAGCTGAGGGTATAACCTTTGAAACAGAGATCAAGCAAATTGATCAGAGAGGAACAGCAGCTGTAGCAGTTATGTATTGGAAGGCTACTACTCCAGAAGGAACAGGACACACAACAGATTTCTTAACTTTGCTTAAAATTGAAAATAGTTGGAAGATTGTAAACAAGTCTTGTCACTTTTATTTCATTGAGAAATAAATGAGTTCTTTCAACATTTTTTTGGTTACCTCAAGAGTAATTTTAAAAACCAGCACAAATTCTATATTCAATAGGGTTTCTAATGGTTTGCTAGAAACTAAATGCCAAACAGCTGTTGGGAGCAAATGCCTGGAAAAGAATATACCAAAGAAGTACTCGAATTAATAGATGATATTGGTAGTATTGTCAATAATGTAAATTGGAGTACCTATTCGGAGACTAGGGTAAAGATTCTTGTTTCCCAGCGAGTTGATGAGCTAAAACATATTCTTGGTGAGATTCCTGATGATATTCTCATGAATTCTGATGAAGCTTCATTATTCTTTGAGAAAGTTTTAGAAAAAATTACTTTAATCTTAACAAATCTTCCACAAGATAAGTTACCTATACAATGGTACGAATTGGAATTATTCAGATTAAGGTATGCCTCCATGTATGCTTTACAATACGGTCATGCAGGGGAGTTACAGATCGCAGGTTCAGCACATGCTCTAGCAAATATGTTAATTGGGATAACAACATTAGATGTTAAGAATCTAGTTGTAGATTGGGATCATCATGAATTTCACAGAAGAAGAAAACTTGTTTTAAATTACTTGAGTTCAGCTTATCTTTTCTTCTTTAGTTTATGTGACTCCCTAACTCAGATCTACAAGCATGATCTGGAACATTGGATGACTGAGGGGCTAAAAGCATGCACCCAATATATCCACTACATGGATGTCTTCTGGAACGTTCGAAAAAATATTGAACTAGCAAAGAAAATACCAAAAGAACGGAATTATTCTATGTACTATGCAACCTTTGCAGCAATTGATTACATTATTACCTTTCTACTTGATCTTCAACGGTATTTGTTTAATAAGGATGTAAAAATAGAAACAAATAGAGAGATCCTGGACTTTGCTGATCCTGAAAAATTATTAGATTCATTGGAA
>JAGLOH010000470.1 GCA_023139025.1 Candidatus Heimdallarchaeota archaeon
GAATGGGTTAGATAGATTAGTCCTAGACCTACTAAAGCAGCAGGAAGACTTAACTGAACAATCTATAGACCTAAAGAATTTAGAACAAACATCTTCACCACTCTCTCATAGAATGTCAGTTGTTAAGCTCGAAGATACGGTTGAAGAAATTAAGAAAACTAGCTTAACTAAAACAATTTCAAGAGAAGTCGAAGTTTCAAAAAAACTTTTCTCAATACAAATCTAGTAAGTGAGTTTTATTCTGAAAGCTTTTTTTTAATAACTGGTAACTATTATAAGTGTCTTAACTGAATCGCTTGCTATGACAGATTATACAATTAAACCTTATAATGAATCATTCATAGAAAAGCAGGTAGAAATCGGTAATCTCTTTGCTAATAAATGGATTGCTTATGGCCAATCTTCAGTTGAACAAGTAAAGGAAGTTTATTCCAGAGACACATTTGATCCAGATACAAGATTATATTGTTTCAAAGGAAACGAAATGGTTGGTTACATTGGAGCTAATATTGTTGATGTTAAGGAAGAAAAAATCAAAAGAGCTCAGACTCGTTTAGCTTTTGTTCTTCCAGGACATGAGGGAGCTTTTAACCTGTTGTTTGACCAACTAGTAGAGGTTCTTAAACAAAAGGAAGTTGCAGAAATAGAAACTCCCCAAACTTTACTTAATGATAATTATTATGAAATGGCAGAAAAACTAGGATTTTCCAAAACTAGAACAGTTACTGAAATTTATCTTTGTGACCCATCAAATGTTAAACCCTTTAAAACAGAAAATTCTATTGCTGATTATAACCATGAAACTGATGTTGAACAAGTGAAAAATCAGCTTGGTGAAACTTATCCAAATCTCGCTGGAGATAATTTAGAAAACTATGTCAATAGAATAGCAGAAAATGAAAATCTACTTGGTTATAGAGTAATTAAGAAAGATAGTGAGATTTTAGCTTATGGTGCAGCAACTTCAACTCAAAATGAGGGATTTGCGACGATTTCACTCCTCATTGGTAAAAGTTCTGAACTCAAAAAACACATAATCTCTGATCTCTTAACTAAAATTAATGAAGCAGGTTTCAAACAAGTAGCTGTCTATCTTAATCCTGAAACACCAGTTGAGAAAGAAGAAGCAGAAGATTTCATGGCTGCTGGATTTGAGAAATCAGCTTCTTACGATATACTTACAAAGAAATTATAACTCATAGATTAGTTACTACTTCTCTTTCTTTTTTTCTTCTCTAACAAATCATAGCAATAGTAATTATGCAGGTTAATCCTGAAATGATAGCTATAAAACCCCAAGCCACGGTAGCCAGACCTGATGTCCAAACCAGAGCACCTAATATAGTTACAATAATCATTGTAATAGAAATTATACCAGATATAATCATTAAAAATGCACTTTTGGTTGATTTTCTTATAGAGACAATATATTTAAGAGTCCGCAGAAAACCAGTAAACACTTTTTTGATATAATGTTTTAGTTTATGTTTCTTCTCCATCTGACCACTTCAGTTATGGTTTAAGTACAATAGTATGAAAAGAAGTGATGATAAACTTTGTTGCAAGCCTTCAGAAATTTAAAAAAACTATAATTATTTTCTATAAATTTATAGGTGTAAAAGAACACGTTTCGCCCTATGAAAGTTTCCTGAAAATCCGTTATAACAAAACAATTAGGATATTTCATAAGAATATCCTGTTAATTTTTCAGATATTTCCCAGAATTGTTTT
>JAGLOH010000471.1 GCA_023139025.1 Candidatus Heimdallarchaeota archaeon
ACTCAAAAGAACATCCTAGTTTATATCTCCAGCATCATTGCAGCTTGCTGTAATTTCTCCTGTCACTTCTTTCGTTTTTTTGATTGTCTTTTTCTTAGCTTCTTTTTCATAAAATCTACTTTGAAAGGTTTACCATGGGAAATGTATATGTTTTTTGCTCCTTCTTCAATTATCCTTTCCCAGCTCTTCCAAATAAGTTCTTGATCAATTGCAATCGCAGGAATTCCACGACGTAATCTCAGAGGAAATCCATGAACTGAACATCCAATAAGTGCATCTCCCTCTTCTGTTATAACTGCAACAGTACCTGGAGTATGTCCAGGGGTATGAATAACCTTCGCTTTAATACCAAAATCTTCAAGGGAATATTCATCTTGAATAACGATATCAGGTTCAACAGGATCGGTTTGTGCCCAAGATTTTGGCATAGTCGGCACCATTAATTTTGTTAGAAAAGTAAGTGGTCGAACTTCTTGAGAAATTCCTTTAGCTACAAATTCTTTTTCATTTTCATGAACTAAAACTTGTGCGTTTGTAAGCTTCTGAATCGTTTTTAAAGCACCTGTATGATCGAAATGTGCATGATTTATTATTATCAACTTGATCTCTTCTGGAAGAATGTTATAATCATCTAAAAGTCTTAAATATTTTTTCACGTTGTGTTTATAACCAGTATCAAATTGAATGTAGCCTGAATCAGTTCTAAGTAGATAAATTTTAGTAAAACCCAAATTCAAAAGTATAACTTTTTCCATGTAGAAGAATTCTGGAACCACTTTTTATAGTTTTGGTGAAAAAAGAATTGTGATGAACGTATAAGTTTTTTATATTAGCATGAGCTTTGTTGCTTGCTTCATTGATGAAACCTATTTCATTTATCCTGAGTTCCTCTCCAATTGATGAGATAATTAGACTAGCTGATTATAAGGTAAAACATATATGGAATATTAGCGAGTCAAGAAGTTTCGATGAAATCAATTTTCTTCCTCAACAGTATTGTCAACTCAGCAAGCACATCTATACCACAATAGTACCTAAGATTAGAGATAAATCTGACAAACTATTAATTTTAAGTCATTGTTCAGAACTAAATAGATTTCATTCATTATTAGATGAGATTTGCAAACATGATTTTATAGAAATTCCACGAAGTAATAGAAAACATGCTCAAGTTTATCTACAAAAGCAAATTGAAGATTATATTAACAATGATTCCTTACTAAAATCTGTTTCAATAAAACAACTAAAACAAGAAATCAAAGACAGACAGAATTTAATAAATTATTTGAAAGAAGTACATCTGAAAGAACAAATGAAATATGCAGATTTACTCTCTCTAATTCCTGTAATTCTTGATCGGGATGCAGCATCATTTCAACAAACTAAGAATGAAATAGATAAGAAAATCAGCAGTAATAGTAAAGAAGGTAAAACAAGAATCGATAAACCATCTATATTGATATTGGGAGAATTTTGGAGTGAAGAGATTATTTTAATTCTGGAAAAAATGGATGAGTTATTCGAAATAAAGAAAGATACGTTTGAGAATGGACTAGGCTTTGTGTATCAAGAACTTAAAGAAACCTCTATTAAAGATTTGAAGTCATACATAAATTTTGTAGTTCTAAATACAATAAAAGGGAAGTTTAACCCATCTTTACTTGATTTTGATGTAGACGAAATTAACAATGTAGTTGAACAGAATAAGATTGAAGGAATCATCAT
>JAGLOH010000472.1 GCA_023139025.1 Candidatus Heimdallarchaeota archaeon
TGCCTCTAAACATCTATTATGCTCTAGCCCCTGGGATTTGGGAGGAAGTTGCATTTCGAGGTGTTATTTTTGCTTTATTGTTGAAAAAATATTCACAGAAGAAGACAATCATTATTAATGGAGTTATGTTTGGTTTGTTCCATCTGATTAACCTGGTTTCTTTATTCTTCATGTTTGGTTATGAAACAGAGATAATTCTCCGTTTAGTGTATTCTACATTATTCCAAGTAATATATACTACAGCAATAGGTATACTCCTGGCTTATTTGTACTCGAAGACAAAGAGTCTGATTTCGGTCATCATAATCCATTATCTCATAGATGCTTTCATCACTTTTCTAACATTTGTGATCTATTTCCCTGAAGCTACAATGACTGATACTATTATCCGCTTGTTAATGATGACTACTTTAGGGGTTGGAATAGTTCCATGCGCCGTTGGATGCTTAATTATCTATTTAGTTTATAGAAAGTGGCCTAACAAAACGGAGGGTGTTAAAGCTATATTAGAACCTTCTATTGATATGATTTAAGAAATTAATCTTCAAATGTTGAGAAGACTAATTCTTGATATCTACAATCTACTAAGGAGAAAAGCATTTAATGAAGTGATTTTGTTCCAATATCACACATGAATATGAGTAAATCTCAGCCCAAATTTGGTCGACTAGTTTCGTTTATTATATGTATAATTTCATACATTATTGCATTAGGTGCTGCAGCAGGTGTCCTTTTTGGAATAAATGGCCTAGTTCATCCTTTGTTAGCAACTCTGATTGCTGATGTAGCGGCAACTCTTGTTATCTACATAATTAGTACAATATTCAAAAATACAAGTTTATATGATCCTTATTGGAGTGTTATCCCTATTATCATAATTTTCTATTGGATTATCTCTATAGCTCCTGTGATTGGTTTCAAATCTTCTCACATCTGGATTATGGTTATTGTTGGAGTTTGGGGAGTAAGGTTAACATATAATTGGGCTAGAGGTTGGAAAGGACTTCATCATGAAGACTGGAGATATGCTAATTATAGAAAAAATTATCCTAAACTTTTCTGGTTTATTAATCTGACTGGATTACAGCTTATGCCAACATTAGTGGTGTATGCAGGTTGTTTATCTCTCTATCCTGCTATAATTTCTCCAACTCTCGAAACCATGAACATCTTCTTCTGGTTAGGTTTAATGATTTGTATTGGAGCAATCATCTTAGAAGCAGTAGCAGATGAGCAGTTAAAGATGTTTAATGATAAGAAAAAGGAAGGAGAATTGCTAATTAGAGGCTTATGGACAACTTCTAGACATCCTAACTATTTGGGAGAAGTTGGCTTTTGGTGGGGATTATATTTCTTTTCGCTTGCAGCTGATTTTAGCTACTGGTGGACAATTGTAGGACCATTAGTTGTAACTCTTCTATTTGTATCAATTAGTATTCCAATGATTGAGAAGAAAATGTTGAAGAATTATCCAACCTATAAGATATATAAAAAGAAAGTGTCAATGCTCATTCCTTGGTTTAAGAGAAAGAAAACTTAACCTTAGAAGTTTTGGGGGATAAATTTCTTTTTTTTGCTTAATTTTGATAATAATCAATATTTTGGCATAAAGCTTAAATTTATCATACGAAATTGATTTAATAGTGATTTATTTGAACATCAAAGAACACGTAAAGAATAATAAAAGAAAGTATGTGTTTTATGGGATACTACTTGCATTATT
>JAGLOH010000473.1 GCA_023139025.1 Candidatus Heimdallarchaeota archaeon
CCTTGTTTGTCTATTCTAATGTGGAAAGATTTTTTATCTTGATTGAATCTTTGCTCGAATTCATCGTAGAGCAGCATTTTTTGCTCTTTTGAGAGTTTAGATACTATATATTCGAGAATTTTAGTAACTAACTTCTTATTACTGAAGGAAGTTACCACATATTCGATTGGATTTTCATATCCTCCCTCGAGTTCTTCTATAACTATCTCTGTTTCTTCTATAAGTTCATCAGGAATGAGATTTTCTAGTGCTTCCATATTCTTATCAAAATTTTCAGTAGCATGAACTGAAAAACTACATTCAACTTTGCTAATAGTGATGTCCATCTTATTCCCTTTTTTTTCTAAAAATTAGGCAGTAATGTAAAAAAAAGATAAACTAGAGGTCAGTTACCTCTTCGTCCATGTCTTCTTAAAGATGGTCTGACTTTTTCAGCACCAGTTCCTTTTGTTCGGAGTCCTCTTGATTTCTTACCTGCACTTGTCAATCCACGATGAACCCTTCCTCTATGAACTGGGTTCTTGAGATAAACTATGTCATCGCCACGATATTCTTTAATTGAAACCCAGCTAGTTCTTGGATCTTTTGCAATAACAGGATGTTGAGGATCTATTAAAATCACTTCAAAGAATTTGTGTCTTCCATCTTGACCTACCCAATAAGAGTTTAGAACTTCGAGATTGGAATATCTTCTTGCTACTCTTTCTTCGGCTATGAGCTTAATGCTTTTCTTAGGAGTTATCTTGTTGACACCCATATTACGAGACTTTCTTCCTCTTACAGGTCTTTTCTTTCTCCTTCCTCCTCTCCTAACTTTAGCTCTAACAATTACATACCCTTGTTTAGCCTTATAACCAAGAGTTCTTGCTCTATCAAGTCTTGTTGGTTTTTCAACTCTTTCAGTAGCTCCCTCTCTTCTCCATTGAATAAGTCTACTTCGCATAAGCTCCTTAAACTCAGGAGTTTCGCGATTTCTCCAAAATTCGCCAATATACTTATACATACTTTTAGTCATGATAATCACCTAACGATTCCCGGGTGGACATCTCGTCGGTATGTTCCCAAACAAAGAATTAGTTTTAAAAGTTGTGATTTTGATGATTTTTTATTAAAAGAATATATAAAGAACGTATTCCCTCTTATTTTGATTGTATATGGCTGAATCAACTGATACCAAGAGCTTTGATTTTACTTATGTCATAGTATATACTTCAGCAATTTTAGGCGCAGTAGTTG
Organism: Candidatus Heimdallarchaeota archaeon; assembly: GCA_023139025.1. Taxonomy (GTDB): domain Archaea; phylum Asgardarchaeota; class Heimdallarchaeia; order Heimdallarchaeales; family Heimdallarchaeaceae; genus UBA460. The sequence goes on from JAGLOH010000473.1 coordinate 1,237, forward strand.
GAGGTTTTGCAATCTGGTTGTTTATTTCAGTATTCAAAGGTGGAAATTTCCCATTTGTTACCAATGACAGATCTGCATTTATTGCTCTCGCAATTGTAGGAACTACAATGTGTGCATTGGTTTACCCAATCAGGGCTTCATTGTTTAAGAAATTTAAGTGGCTAAGCCCATTTACTTTATCAGCAATATTTCTAGGTACCTTGATTGTTCTATTTGTTATTCTATACCTAACAAATTTACTTAATTCAATTATATCAAGTGATAAAATTGCTATGATTATATTAGGTTCAATTATTTTATTAAAATGGATTTTGGCTACTGTAAGCTTGTTTGTACAGAAAGAATAAGCTTGGGGTTTTTATATCTAAAGTTCTATTTTTTATGAATAAAAATGCCAAGTATCTTGGAGAAATTACGCATATTGGGTGAAGCAGCTAAGTATGATTTATGCGCATCTACAGCTTCTCC
>JAGLOH010000474.1 GCA_023139025.1 Candidatus Heimdallarchaeota archaeon
AAATTGATGTCAGTTTTATCAGTTTTATCATTAGTTGTTATAATTCTTTATGCTAGTATTCCTAGTTTCTATACTTTGGATCCTACAGGTGTTCATCCACAGAGTATAGCTTTGATAGTCTTGTTCTTTCTTTTGAATATAATTGAAACGGCGTATTTCTTGTTTTCAGTTCCACGAACCGACAGATCAAATACTTTTGGACTAGAATACCAATTTTCTATCCTCGAAAAAAGTTTAGAGAACAAAAGGCTGGGTGATCTACATATAGATAAAGCTATTACTAAAGGCTTGAATGCATTGAAACGAAGAGTATCTGAAGAAGGATTTTGGGGAGATTTTAGCCCAACATTTGAAACAGCTTGTGTATTAGAACTATTTAATCAATTGGGGTATAATGAGGATACTGAATGGATAATAAGCACAGAAGAGGGTAAAAAAACAGTAACTCTCAGTAAATCCATCGAAAGTCTAAAAGCAATTGTTGAAACAGCTGAAACAATTGATGATTCATACGAGCAATTCTTCATTTTATACACTCTAAGTCTTTTTGATCCAACAATTTTCGATACAAGAAACGAATTAGTTGATGAGTTCTTTGATTCTATTTTTGAAGAAACAGAATGGGATTTCATCAATAAATTGAATAGATTCACCCCGAATCTTCGTTCTAGAACAACTCCATTACACATCATGATGAGCTATGTGGGAGATGTAACAGGAAATATTAAATTACTAGATAAGATGGCTAATTTATTCTCTGCTTCAATTGACATAGTAATCAAGAGAGGTTATGCACGATTCTCTACTTCACAAACAGGAAAAACTCCGATAGAAATGTTTGCTAGAATGATGTTATCACTACAAGATGTTAGAAGAGCACCTTCAAGAAGACAACAATTTGTACAAGCTGTTTTAGGTACCCAGTTCATCGAAGGATCTTGGGCAGCTAATATTGGTACTACTGGATATGTAATCCAATCCCTCCTCCCAAGCGAAACAGCTGATTCTTTACCTCTAAAGAAAGCAGCTATTTACTTATCAGCAATTCAAGATAAAGAGGGACTATGGAATGCAAGTATTGAAGAAACAACAATTGCTTTGAGGGCATTGATAGGTTTACAAAAAATAGCTGAACAAGAAGCTACAGTTTAAGCTCTAAAATTACATTTATATTTCCCTTTTTTTAATTTCATTTAATGACTAAACTTGAAAAGAATGTCTACATAGCTTGTTCTATGATAAAAGCAAATCAGTTAGACTTTTCTTTATTAGATTTTTTAATAGATTTTGTTGAAGAACAAGGATATCATCCTTTTGTACCTGGGAAGATGGAGGATGCTTCATCGAAGGTTGTTTTTGAGAGAGATATGAATTGGCTAAAAGATTCAACAAAGATAATAGCTGATGTCAATGAACCATCTCATGGAGTAGGGATGGAAATAATGTATGCCTATAAGCATAAAATACCTGTAATATGTTTGTTGAATGAAAAGAACAAACCACTTTCCAGAATGGTAGAAGGAAGTCCAAATACAGTTATTATAGTCTATAATTCCAAAAATGACTTAGAAGAAAAACTCAAGAATTTTAAATTGGATAAAACTAACATACACTTTTGTTCTAAGTGTAATGAGAAGACAATTCATTTGAAGAATAATTGCTTAATATGTTGAAAATGGCAGACCCAAGGCGATTTG
>JAGLOH010000475.1 GCA_023139025.1 Candidatus Heimdallarchaeota archaeon
AATCTCGTTATTACCAAATTCAATTAGTTTAGGAGACTTTTCACCAAACTCACCGATAATTGATGTTACTGCAGTAATGTAACTGATTACCTCTACATTCTTCTCTTCAGATGCCCATTGGGAATCATAGATTCTGTAGTATCTACATGAACCTGAAGTTTTCAGTACAAGAACTGCTTTAACCAACTTAAATCACACTAAACTAATATATCGGTAATCAAGTATACCTTCAACAGAATAAGTCTTAAAAGCTTTCTTTGAGGGAAAAAGATAATGAAATATACTTCACTGGGCATTCAAATACGGTATTCTAAAGCTGAGAACATTTTAAGTATTCTTAGGAAACATCGAATCATCAATGTAGATTTAGAGTTTATCAGAAAGGATAAAACTATAGTAATCCCAGTTAACACTACTAATGATAATCTCAGAAATTTACTAGAATCTGCAGCTATAAATTTTGATTTCAGCATTGATGTTTTTGCTTTTATTGAAAAGGCAAAACAGCCCAAGAATTTATTTGAAGCTGTTAAAGATTCCATCCCTGAAAATCTGCAGAAGTATATTCCTAAGGCATATGATATTATTGGAGATATTGTTATTATTGATATTCCTGAAGAAATTCTAACTTATAAACCTGAATTTGGTAAAGCTCTTCTTTCTTTATTTCCCTCCTTAAAAACTGTTTATCGAAAAGCTTCAGCAGTCTCTGGTGAATTGAGAATAAGAGAGATAGAATATCTATCTGGAGAAAAAAAATGTGTAACGCATCATACTGAACACGGAATAAGAATTGTTGTTGATGTTTGTGGAGCATATTTTAGTCCTCGACTAGGGCACGAACATAAGAGAGTAGCTGATAAGTGTAAAGAAGGAGAAATCATCATAGATCTTTTTACAGGAGTAGGTTCTTTTCCATTACACATAGCTAAGAGCAAAACTATAACCGTGCATGCAATTGATATTAATAAAGATGCATTGAAGTGTTTAGAAAAATCAATTAAAAATAATAATCCTAAAGGGAAAATAATTCTAACTCACGGTGATTGCAGGCATGTAAAAGATACATTGCCCAAAGCAGATAGAATTATAATGAATTTACCCGGTAAAGCTCACGAATATATTGACGTAGCATGTAACGTAGCAAGTCCTGGTAGTATTATATACTTCTATCAATTTGTTTCTGATTCAAAACCTTTAGAGGAAATGAAGAAGACACTAGAAGAGAAACTAAATGAGCAGAATTGGATTATTGAAGAAATCATAAGTTTTGAAAAAATAAGAGAGAGCGCTCCAAGGGAGATTCATGCTTGCTTAGAAGCATCAATTACTCCCCAACATAAATAGTAACTTTAAGCTGGGAATCAGAATTTTTTAGCTTTTCAATAATATTCTTAGAAATATCGCAAGCTGCTTTATTAGCTTTAATAACTAAAGTCTTGGGGCAAGTATACGCGCTTTTTCTTACAATGATTGCCCTAGAATCAGATAATTGTAAATTTGGATTACCGTGTCCCAATATTTCTTCAATATCCTCCCCTATCTGAAGAACGATTTTGATTTGGCTATTTTTTCTTCTTATTTTCTCTTTGAATTCTTCTGGCAGATTCTTCAGACTAAGAGATGAATTTACTCCAACAATGCAATCACCCTTAAGTGATAAAAATGAATCAGTAGTGAATT
>JAGLOH010000476.1 GCA_023139025.1 Candidatus Heimdallarchaeota archaeon
AGATGTAGAAATAGGTTCTCCTCCTGGTGCTGAATACAACTTGACTTGGAGAACTTTCGCGGAATATCTGGACACGATGGAGAAAGAGAAAATAGCTACAAATATCGTCCCTTTTGTAGGTTTTACAGCTATAAGAATAGCTGGAGGACCAGCTTATGAAAACAGAGAACCGACTCCTGAAGAGATAGTGAAGATGCAAGAGTTTGTCGAAGAATCTATGCAAGCTGGAGCTTTTGGATTTTCAACTGGATTGATTTATGCTCCGCAGGTTTATGCCAAAAAAGAGGAAGTAATCGAGGTTGCTAAAACAGCTGCAAAATATGATGGCTTATACTTCTCTCATATTAGGGATGAAGGACCAAAGCTTGTTGAATCAGTAGAAGAATTTATTGAAATTGTAGAAAAATCTGGATGCAGAGGCGGACAATTAGCTCACCACAAAGCTTCAGGAAGACCGAATTGGGGAAAGACCATCAAAACTCTTGAATTGATAGAGGAGGCCAATAAAAGAGGTTTAGATATCACAGGAGATCAATATCCTTACAATAGAAGCTCCACTTCATTAATCACTATGTTACCACCCTGGGTGCATGAAGGGGGATTAGACAAACTTCTAGAAAGATTAAAGTCAGAAGATAATAGGTCAAAAATCAAAAAAGATCTTATAGAAGAAACAGAAGACGCAGAGAACTGGATGACGACCATAGGACCAGAAAATATCTTCATATCTTCAGTTAAGACAGATTATTGGAAAGATATAGAAGGAAAGCATTTAGTAGAAATAACAGAAATTAAAGGCAAAAAGGACGTTTTTGAAACACTTTTTGATATGATCTTAGAAGAAAAAGGAGAAGTGTGGATAACCATCAGAGGTATGGGAGAAGAAGATATTCATAGAGTGATGAAAAGCAAATATACTATGATCGGTTGTGATGGTGTTGGTTATGCCCCAACTGGAATTTTGAGTTATGGAAAACCTCATCCAAGAAACTATGGAACATTTCCAAGAATAATAAGAAAATTCGTTAAGGAAGAAAAACTCTTTTCTCTGGAAGAAGCAATTAGAAAGATGTCAGGAGCATCTGCTGAGAAACTTAAATTAGAAAAAAGAGGTTTACTTAAAGAAGGCTTCTGGGCTGATATTACAATATTCGATGAAGAAGAAATATATGATGTTGCCACTTATGAAGATCCTCATCAAATCTCAGAAGGAATTGACTTCGTTCTAGTAAATGGAGAGATAGTTCTAGAAAAAGGAAAACAAAATGATAAAGTTCCAGGAATTGTTCTACGGAGAACTTAGAAAAGTAAATGAAAGAATGGATTTCATACATTTTATCTCAATTCAACTCTACAATCTTAATATGAAAGAATTGAATAAAGTTTTTCAAAAATAAATCATAATTTATTTAATTCTTTATAGACTTAAGTATATTATTTTCAATGAGGTTGAGCATTCCTTCAAATTGTCCGGGATAGGTGGATAGAAGAGAACCAGTTGCTGTTGTAATTACTACCATATCCAATTCAGGAAAACAAACTATAAATTGTCCTCCAAGACCTCTAGCAGAAAAAGAATCAAAATTTCTCATAGTTTTTATCCACCATTGGTAACCGTAACCAGTTCCTATATAGAAATCGGATTTCGAACCACCAGATAACGCAATATCATTTTCAACTTCT
>JAGLOH010000477.1 GCA_023139025.1 Candidatus Heimdallarchaeota archaeon
TATTACACACATCTTTAATAGTTGAATTTCGTTTAACAATCAGGGGTTCTTCATAATCTGTTTTTAATCCCTGTTTCTTTAGATAAATTTGTATCAATTCAAGGCGATCAACTATTTCATCTTTGAGGATTTCGAGATTTTCACCAGTTAATGCACTGATAATCGAGGCATCTGGAAACTTTTCTTTGATTTTTCTTATTTGTTTTTTCGAAATTAAGTCAATTTTATTCACAATAACAAGAATCTTAGGATAAACTCGATTACCCTCTAAAACATCTATTAACTCATCAATTGTTGGATCACTGCGAACAGTTACAGCTGCGTTCATGATTTTATACTCTCTTAAAATACCTTTGAATGTTTTTTCAGACATGTGTGTAAGCTTAGTCAAAGTGGAGAGAGCAATCCCTCCTCTATCTTTCTTATTTATTCGAATATAGGGTTTTGTTTTTCCCGGTCTAATGGCAACTGTATGCAATTCTTTCATAATTTTTTTATAGTAATCGGTAGCTTTTTGAGGATCCATTATGATTATAATCATATCTGCTCCTCGTGCAACAGCTAGGACTTCCTTACCTCTCCCTTTACCAGAACTTGCCTCTTCTATAATACCAGGTAGGTCAATTATTTGGATTTGTGTTCCCCTGTGAAACATTATTCCTGGAATAGCTGAAGTTGTAGTAAAAGCATAGTGCCCGATTTTTGATTCTTTACTAGTGATGTTGGAAATGAGTGTGGATTTAACTGTTGAAGGAAATCCAATCAAAACAGCAGAGCCATCACCAGCTTTCTTAACATCAAAACCATGCCTACCGCCACCAGACTTAGAAAATTGTGCATCTAGTTTCCTCCTACGCAATTTTGCAAGTTTAGATTTCAGAACTCCAAGATGATGTTCAGTAGACTTGTTCTTTTTGGTTCTCGAAATTTGGTCCTCAATGTCAAGAATCTTTTCATCTATAGCTGAACTCATCACTAAAACCTGTTTCTAGCCGGTTTAGTTATAGTAAATCTGAAAAGTATTTAGATTTAACGATTATCGTTGTCTTGAATTTTCATTGCTGATTGAATATCTGATTAATTCAGTAAAATTATGATAGATTAAACTATTGTCAAAGCATTAAACATTCTTGATATATAAATGTTGTACCTATTTTTTCGTCAACCAAGCATTATATTTAAATAATCAATTAATTTACTACAAAATGAAAATTAGGGGTGGTTTTCAAATGACTGAAACACTTGAATTAAGTGAAGAAAAAGTAATAATCGCACTGGCAAAAGCTTTATCGTCTCCCACACGATTTAACATTGTAAAATTGCTTCTTGATAAAGAAATGGATATATCAACTATAGCTAAGAAAATGAAACAAACTGAAGCAAATACTTCAGCACAAATCAAATACTTAGAACGAGCAGGGGTGCTTGATTCACGTTATGAACCCGGTGCTCATGGTGTACGGAAGGTTTGTAAGACAAAAGTGAATAAGATAATTTTGAATATTCTTTAGAATTTCTATTCCTTTCTGGCTATAATAGCTATATCCTCTATTGAAAGATTCCATGATTTAATTATTTTAAATCCACTTTTTTTAACCTTATTTTTTAAAATCTTAATGTTAAATATCTTTTTTAGAGCAGTCAAAACAAGATAACCTTTCTTTGTTGCTATATCATGACA
>JAGLOH010000478.1 GCA_023139025.1 Candidatus Heimdallarchaeota archaeon
TAGTTGTTGAGCCTGAAACTATTTTTTCCGATCGAAAACGTTACCGCCTGGTTATGAATTATTATAATAAACTTCCAATAACTGATTTCATTAATGATTGCATGAAACGCCTTAAAGTTGAATGGAATAATAAACGCATAATGATCGTATTAAACACCAGGGCATCGGCACGCATGGTGTTGGATGCCCTGGAAGCTATTTCAACAATGCCTGTATATTTTCTGAGTGCAGATGTTATTCCCCAGGAAAGATTAGATAATATCAAAAAGATTAAAAATAACAACCCCTGTCTTGTAATTACAACGCAATGCATAGAGGCTGGAGTGGATATAGATCTGGATTTGGTTATTCGTGACTTTGCTCCTCTTGATTCGATAATTCAAGTTGCAGGGCGCTGTAATAGAAATGGAAAAAAACAGAGATGTGATGTTGAAATAGTCAAACTTGTGAACGATTCAAACAAAGAATTCTGCGGATTCGTCTACAAAGATAATATTCTAATAGAGAGTACTTTGGATGTTTTGAATAAATACACAAGTAAAGAACTAAATGAAGAGGATATCTTTCCAGTTATTAACTCCTATTATAACCTAATCAAAATAAAAAAATATAAAGGGAAGAAATATGCTGAAGATTGGGCATATTGGCGTAAAGAAATTGATATAAGAAGCTTGTTAAGAGGAGATTCTAAAAAGGTAGAATTTATAGTAATTGAACAGGATAAACCTATAGACAATGAAAAACCATTATACGAAGCTTTAGAATCAGCCTTTGAAATTGAAGATAGATGGGAGCGGAAACGCAGTCTAGGTGCTTTAAGAGGAAGAATTGCAAAACTTACAGTATCGGTTTGGGCTCGTCCGGATTTTGATCCTACCGAAATTTCAGACGTTATAGGCCATTGGTATTTATTAAGAAAAGGATTTTATCAAAAAGGAAAGGGCATAGATATTTCAAATAACAAAAAGCTATGTAAGCCAACTATCATTTTTTAAATAAAGGATTAAATTATGAACAATAAAAAATATCATAAATTGACAAGGCCCCATAATCCCAGTTTATTTTACGGCAAAACAACTGATTGTCCTAGTTTAAATTTATTACTATCCTATAAGTTGAGGAACAATATCTATGAATGACTTCAAACAACTAATCGCTTCAGGTGAATCAAAAACCCTCGAATTCAAGCAAACCCTCCCCAAAAGCGATGTTCTGACAAAATCCATATTAGCATTCTCCAACATGGCCGGGGGGAAAATACTAATCGGAATTGAAGACTGTACAGTAGAGACCATCGGTATAAGCGATAATGAAGTCCTTGATATGCCGGATAAAATCTCAAATATTATACATGACTGTTGTACCCCAAATATTATTCCGGAAATATATGCTCAAAATATTGAGGGTAAGAACATCCTGGTAATAGAGGTTTTCCCTGGTCCACATAAACCATATTACCTTAAGAAAAAAGGAAGGGACAAAGGAACATATATAAGAGTGGGAGCTACGAATAAAATTGCAGATAGAAATATAATAATGGATCTCGACCGGCAGAGAAGGAATATCTCTTTCGATGCAGAGATTGATTATGACAGGGATTCTACTGCAATTGACTTCGATAAACTGAATATTGATTTTAAAGAATATACAAATAGAACCCTTTATCAAAAGGACCTTT
>JAGLOH010000479.1 GCA_023139025.1 Candidatus Heimdallarchaeota archaeon
TCTTGAACAACCTTTTTATTATACATATGGATAATAGTTGCTCAAATACATAATGCCAATACGTATTTGCGATATACGCACGTTATGAAACTTGGTTAAACTTGCTAGAGGCTGTTTAACCGTCGTTTAAGTGGGTCCCCTACACGTGCGATGAGGGGAAGGAATCATGAGGAAGGCGGGTACCTTGGAGGGAAGCGATATTTTTAGCAGCATTATTATGTGTATTGACTTGTTGACCACACTTCTTGCATGGAGCAACATCATACTGACCTTTGTGACGAACAAGAGAACCACCACACTTATGATGAATGGTGCTGGTATGATAAGGAATGACTGTTTCTATCTGCACATCATACCCTAACTCCAGAGAAGCTAACCAGACAGCCTTTTTGTAAATGAACAAACTATCAGGCATGGTGTAAATAGCTCTAGCTAAGGCACCTTTAGTACCTGTGGGATCAGCAGTTAAGCGTTCAATCTTGAGTACTTGACACTTCTTTTTCACCATCACAGCAGCGAGAAAGTGTGGAAGTAGACGAGTAATCTCTCGAAGGATGCGATGACGACGGGCATAGACGCGATTGAGTTCACCTTTGAGTTTACAGCTACCTCGAGAATCATACTCCTTGCGTTTACGGAGAAAGCCACGGTTAAGTTCATCTAGGACTTTCGTACTGAGATGCTCATAGTGTGCAGCTAATTCTAGTAAATCTGGAGGGAGAGCTACTGAAGTGTTAAACGCAACCATATATTGTCCTAAGCGGTTAATATCTACTCCAAGGATAGACATTTTCCTTCCAGAAATGTTACCTAGATAGCGGTGGAGAAGTGCGGAAGAATGGAAACAAGCATGTGCTCCTTCTAGTACTACATCCACCCGAGGTTTGAACCTAGGTGCTTGTCCACTGCTTACTTGGAACACTTTGATGCTGGCACCATTATTGAGATACTCTACCACTTTTGGAGGAAAATGAACTTGAGCAGTTAATTTTTGTATTCCTTTACTTGGAAAACCGAGTTCAGTCCATCCGTGCTTCTGGATTTGTTCAGTCAATTCTTGTGCATTCCCTTGGCGGGTGATAACATAGTTTTTTTTCATTAATAGTTTGATTGGTAATCTTCCTTTCTTTTTACGTTTAAATGGTGGGGGAACAATATTGGCTATAGGTAAGACCTTTACTAACTGAGGGACACTCTGCATATAATAATCAAAGAGTGTGAAAACTATTATCTGTCTAACTGCTGAAAAGAGTTTTCGGGAAGGTTTGCCTATTATTGCTGCTAGTTGTTCAGCTAAGGTTTTGAGACTTTTCCATCGAGAATCTTGAGGACTATTGATCCATGAGGTGAGAAACGGGACAACAGTTGCTTGTTCTTTCTTTAAGAGCTTGAGTTTCTTCAAAAACTCTTGTTGATTCTTTGTCAGTTGTGGGAGGAGGGAAAATTCGTGGGTGTAGTAAAACAACGCATCATCCAGAGCTTGCAGAACTTCACGCTGGGTAGAAGGTGGAAGAAGGGCGTTCAATTGGAGGAAATCGGAGGAATAAAGAGTTGTATGCTTCTTTCTCCAATAGGAATCGGTTTGGGATCTAGCACTAGTAAGGAGGTTGATAATATACCTTCTTTTCAGTCGCCAAAAGTTTTCTAGACTCCGTTCAATATATGGGGAACGGCT
>JAGLOH010000048.1 GCA_023139025.1 Candidatus Heimdallarchaeota archaeon
TTTTCCTTTTGTGATAAAGTTTCTGAAATAGTTAGTCAATATCAATTTAAAGCAAAGATTCTTGTTAGCGATCCTGAAGAATCAGAAAAAGATATCACTCCAAGTCAAGATTCTGATTTAGTATTATTATCAAGCATTCTTAGGAAAGAGGAAAAATTAACAGAAATAAGAAGTAAAGCTTCAGACTTAGCATTTCTTCTCTATACAGGAGGTACTTCCGGAAAAGCTAAGGCTGTGATGCTAACTCATTCTAATGTTCTCGCAAATGCTCTTCAGTTTAATGAATGGGCAAAGGAAATCCCACAGGAATTTAACGGTTGCGTTGTTTCTGCTTTACCAATGTGTCATAGTTTTGGTTTGCAATGCAGTTTCCTAGCTCCACTTTTTAGGGGTGAAATGATTGTCATTATCCCAAAATTTGATCCAAAGAGCTTGCTCAAATTAATGGTAGAGGAAAAGGCAACATCTTTTTACGGTGTTCCAACAATGTACATAGCTCTTCTTCGGTCAAAAATAAAGAGTTATGACTTAGAGAGTCTCAAAGTTTGCGTTTCTGGGGGATCAGCATTACCCAAAGAAGTTCATGAAGAGTTCAGACAAAAGACATCTATTGAGATTACGGAAGGTTATGGATTAACTGAATGTAGTCCTGTTACTCATATCAATCCTTACGGTAAAGCTATTGTCAATTCCATTGGTAAACCTCTCACTGACACATTAGCCCGACTAGTTGATTCTGAAACTCGCGATGAAGTTGAAGAGGGTGAAGTTGGTGAAATTGTCATTTTAGGTCCTCAAGTTATGAAGGGATACTTTGGTAAAGGTTTGGAATCTTCCAATGTTTTTACTTCAGATGGATGGTTAAAAACTGGTGACTTAGCTCGAATAAATTCTGAAGGATATTTCTTTATTGTTGACAGATCCAAAGATGTTATCAATTCTGGTGGACTTAAGGTTTATCCCAGAGAAATAGAAGAAGAACTCTACAACCACCCAGGAGTTTCACTTGCAACTGTTATACCTGTTCCAGACGATTACTTTGGAGAAGTAGGGAAGGCGTTCATTGTTGCAAAAGAAGGTCAAAAAATCACTGAAGATGAAATGAGAGAATTCTGTATCAATCGTTCCATAACCATGTACAAAATTCCAAAAACTTTCGAATTTGTTGATTCTTTACCATTAAGCGCAGCAGGTAAAGTTCTTAAAAGAGAATTAATCAAAAGAGAATCTAAATAGTTATCTTACATCTGATTTTTCTTAAAATTCATTAAAAAGTTTTTTAAATCGAAATATTAATACAATCAAGGTGGTTTCTTGGGGTTAGAAACAGGGGAGGACAAAAAAAAGTACGAGATTGAGTTACTCGAAAGCTTAATTGATAATAGTCTATATGAGGAATCTCTATCTTATCTAAATAGAGCAATTACAAAATATGATGATATTAGTTTAAAGTATCTCAAAGGAAAAGTCTATTATTTAATGGGTAAATTCGATGATTCAATCACTGAATTGACCAGTGTTATCGCAGAAGATTCTGATTATTGGGAAGCTTATGAACTTTTAGGAGAGATTTATAGAATTCGTAATCAAACTGAGATTGCTGAAAATTATTATTTTAAGTCTACATCTCTAAACTCAAGAGCAACACAATCTTGGCTTGGAAGGGGAAAACTGGCAATGGCTCGGGGAGAGTATCAAGTAGCTGTACTAAGTTTTGAAACATACTTGAGAACCAAGAGAGAAGACATTATGGTTTGGAGGTTATTGGGAAAAAGCTATAAGGAGCTTGAAAATTTCGTTTCCGCAATTGATGCTTACAATGAAGCTATTGAGCTTGAACCTACTAATCAGGATCTTTATGAAGAACTCGGTGATCTCTATCACTTCATGGGACATTATGATATAGCTAAGGAGAAATATCTCCAAGCATTACAAGTAGAAGAAAAAACACGACCTGTGAACGCGTCAATCTATAATAAACTATCAAAAATATATCTAGCTGAAGGTAACATACAAAAAGCATTCAATCTATGCAATGAATTATTAACTTTGTCAAAAGAAAATGATGAAGCATTATTCATTTCCGGTCAAGCTCTAATCAAAATGGGTCAAAAATATGAGGGAACTGTTAGAGTAAAGAAAGCCTATAAAATTTCTAATAATCAAGAATACAAGGATTATCTAAACAAACTTGATGAAGAACTGTATGGTCCCAAATATGTTTAACACAAATTTTCTAGAAGGAAATTTATACCCCTTCAAATATCTAGACAATAATGGAAGAGTTTGAGAATTTCTTTAAGGCATCTGAAACTAGAATCGCTAGATTAGGATACATGATATGGGACATCTATACTTGTCCAGAAATAATGATCATAGACAACCTTGGTGCTTCCTTCAGATGTTCTTATGACTTGCATACAACAGTTTTTGGACCTCCTAATAAAGAAATACTAGAAAATTTCAACCCAAAGGGACAATTTAGTCTTTCTTTTGATATAGAATGGAAGGAACTCATTGAAGACTATTTCACAAAGTTCATCCCCATGGATAAATCTGTACAGAATAAAAATATTAATACATTTGTTTGCATGGAACTAGATAAAGAAAATTTCATTCCACAAAAGGTATATCAATCTAGAAAATTGCTCCTAGAAGATGCCAAACTTCTTAGTTTAAAACGCAGAATTCTCTTTTCTCAAGGATTAGGAGGAGTTGGAATAATAGAAAACAATGAATTAATTGGATGTGCTTTCACTCCTCATTATGTACAAAATGACCGATTCTCATTTGCAATAATTAGAGGAGTTTGGGTCAGTAACAGAAACCGTAACCGAGGTATGGGCTCTGATTTAAGCTCAAAAATGTGTGAAATTATTTTTGATAAAGGAATTGAAAAAATAACTCTTTGGGTTGAGGAAGCAAATCTACCAGCAGTACGAATCTATGAGAAACTTAAATTCAAAATAGTTGAAAAAGTGCATGGAGTAGACTGTGTGAAAAAGTGATAAATAATTTCTAATAACCTATAAACTTTCTAAATTTTGTTTCTAATTCTCTAGGATCAATTTTCGCATTAACATCCGAAAGAACAATTATTGGTGTTGCATTTTCTAATCTAATGTGTTCAAGAGTATCCTCGATTCCAATTATCGCAGAAGCAGAAAGAATAATCAAAGAATAGTTTTCTTGCAAAGTTTCTTCCAGTTTTTCAAGCGTTTCTTCAGGTGTAAATACTTCCTGACCTGGAACACCTATTAAGTTAAAACCTCTTACAGTTTCTCTAGCACCAATAACGAATGCTTTTTTTGATGACTCCAGATTTGACATTGAAAATACAATCTATTTATTTGTTTAAAGTTTTGTGCTATAAATCTGGTCAGTCAGCAAACTATTTATTATAAGTCAGATATAGTTGCACAAATGCCTCATTCAGCTGAAGAAAGAGCCAGAATTGTAACAATTAAAGGTTCTACTGTCGAAGTAAGAGGTCTTTCTTCATATAGGATGGGAGAAATAACCTATGTTGGTGACGAGAAACTCATAGGTGAAGTTATCGAAATTGAACGAGATTTTGCTACAGTTCAGGTTTATGAACCTCTTGAGGGATTGAAGATAAATGATCCTGTTTATCCTACTGGAAAATCTCTTTCAGCTGAACTTGGTCCAGGATTATTATCTAATATTTTTGATGGAATTCAAAGACCATTAGAGCAAATAAAGAAGTTATCAGCTTCATCATTTATCCAAAGAGGAATTCAGATCAATGCTTTAGATAGACACAAAAAATGGCAGTTCGAACCAAATAAAGATTTAACAAAAGGTCATTTTGTGAAGGGAGGTGATGTACTAGGCTCTGTTCAAGAGACAGAGACTATAAAGTGTAATATTCTTGTTCCTCCAAATACAAATGGGGAATTACTATCCATTCAAGAAAATGGAGAATTTAAGATTACAGATCCTATAGCTGAGTTAAAAGGATCAGATAAAAAGAAGGAAGAATTAACATTAATGCACGAATGGCATGTAAGAATTGCCAGACCATTCTTAAAAAAATTACCTGTGCGTGAACCTCTTGTAACGGGTCAAAGAATAATAGATATGTTCTTCCCGATAGCCAAAGGTGGAACTGCAGCTATTCCAGGAGGATTTGGAACTGGAAAAACAATCCTTCAGCACCAATTGTCCAAATGGAGTGATGCTGATGTTGTCATATACATTGGTTGTGGAGAGAGAGGTAATGAAATGACTGATGTTTTGAGAAGTTTTCCTAAACTTGTTGATCCACACACTCAAAACCCACTCATGGATAGAACATCGCTAATCGCTAATGTTTCTAATATGCCTGTTGCAGCTAGAGAAGCCTCAATTTACATGGGAATAACAATGGCTGAATTCTATAGAGACCAGGGATTCAACGTTTTACTCACTGCAGACAGCACATCACGATGGGCCGAAGCCCTGAGAGAAATTGCTGGACAATTAGAAGAGATGCCAGTTGAAGAGGGGTATCCAGCTTACTTAGGTGCTAGATTAGCTAATTTTTATGAACGAGCAGGTCAAGTTATTGCTTTAGGTTCACCATACAGGGAAGGATCGATTAATATTACTGCAGCTGTTTCTCCTCCTGGTGGTGATTTCAGTGAACCAGTTACTGCAAACACAAAACGTTTTGTAAAGACTTTTTGGGGCCTAGATCCCAATTTAGCAAATAGAAAACACTTTCCTTCAATTAACTGGTTAAACAGTTATTCAGGGTATATTAAAGTAATAGAAGAATGGGCCTTGGAGAGTGGACTGGAAGATTGGGGTCGTTATCGACAAGAAATGTTTACAATTTTACAAAAAGATGATGAACTTCAACATATTGCAGAATTAATTGGTTCAAAGGCATTACCTGCTGATGAACAGCTAATCATATTAGTAGCAGATATAATTAAAGAAGGATTTCTCCAGCAAAATGCCTTTGATAAAGTTGATTCTTTCTGTCCTATCGAGAAACAAATGAAAATGATGAAACTTATGCTTCTTTTTTATAATAGAGCTGAGGTTCTAATAAGGAATGGATGCCCAATCTCTTTAATCACTAATTTAAAAACAGTTCAGATACTAAAACGAATTAAAGAAGATGTCCCAAACGACAATATAATCCAAATGAACAAAATCGAAGATTACATCCATACAGATATGGAGGAACTAGGTTCTAAATACGGATATAAGGTGTGATGAATGGCTCGTATAACAGTTAGAGGAGTATCAGAAATTCGAGGACCAATCATTATCATAGAAGGTGTTACAGGTATCCGAATGGGAGAATATTTGGAAGTTAAGCTGCCAAACAAACCTACTAGAAAAGGTAGAGTTCTAGCAATTGAAGAGGAAAGAGTCATCATTCTGCTTTACCAAGGTACATATGAACTAGAAAAGGATGAAATTGAAACTGAATTTTTTGGAAGAACCATGCAGCTTTTTGTAGCTGAAGATATGATTGGCAGAGTATTTAACTCTCAAGGAGAGCCGTTGGATGGATTGCCCGGCATCTATTCAGATGAATACAGGGATATTAATGGATCTCCAATCAACCCAACATCTAGAATTTATCCAAGAGATTATATCGAAACAGGAATTTCTTCAATAGATTCAATGAACACATTAGTAAGAGGTCAAAAACTACCTATCTTTACTGGAGCTGGGTTACCAAATAACCAATTGATAGGTCAAATAGTAAAACAAGCAAGAATTGTAGGAGCAGAAGGTGAAGATAAATTTGCTATTGTTTTTGGTGCCATGGGGTTGACAATGGATGATTACATCTATTTCCAGCGCTTATTTGAAGAAACAGGTACACTAGACAAAGTTGTAATGTTTACTAATTTGGCAAGTGATTCAGCTGCTGAGAGACTTATAACTCCTCGAGTTGCATTAACAACTGCTGAGTATCTAGCTTTTGATAAGGGCTACCATGTTCTAGCAATACTATCTGATATAACTAATTATTGTCAAGCTTTAAGGGAAGTTTCTGTTGCTTTGGAAACAGTTCCAGCAAGAAAAGGTTTTCCTGGTTACATGTATTCAGATTTAGCCTCAATATACGAAAGAGCGGGAATAATAGAAGGTTCACAAGGAAGCATCACTCTAATTGCAAATCTGACAATGCCAAATGATGATATTACTCATCCTATTCCTGACTTGACAGGTTATATCACAGAAGGTCAAATTATCCTCGATCGTTCTTTACATAATAGAGGAATTTATCCACCAATTGATGTCTTAGGGTCGCTTTCTCGTTTAATGAAAGATGGAATTGGAGAAGGCTATACAAGAAAGGACCATCCTTCTTTAAGCAATCAACTTTATGCTTCTTATGCTGAAGGATTAGATAAGAGAAGACTTGCAGAAGTAATTGGAAAAAAGGAACTAAACCGTCGAGATCAGATTTTGTATGAGTTTGCAGATAAATTTGAAGATAATTTTGTGAACCAAGGGGATGTCTACCGATCAATTGAAGATTCTTTAAATCTTGGATGGTCATTATTATCCAATCTTCCAGAAACTGAATTAACTAAAGTATCTGAAGCTCTAATTCGGGAACATATCCAAAATAAAGGAGCTGATTCTGATTGAGAGAAGCAATTAATATTCCTCCAACAAAGGATAACTTGTTAAAATACAAGAAAAAGCTCCAATTAGTTGAAAGAGCATACGATTTACTAAGAGAGAAATATGAAGCATTATTAATGAAATTACATATTATCTCTTCACAAGCAATTTCGATGAGAGAAAAAATGGAGGAAGGTCTTAGTGAGGCTTATTATGAATATATCAAAACTGAATCAGAACTAGGAAAAGATATGATTAATATTTTTAGTGAAACAATCCCTAAAGAGGTTATTGTAAATTCTATCCCTCTTGAATATATGGGCGTTTCTTATTCTGATTTACAGTTAGCCAATCTACCAGATCCTTCATATGGATTCTTCGGAATTTCTAGTTCACTGTGGATAACTGCAAAAAGATTTCGTGATATATTTGATTTAATTGTTGAATTAGCAGAAGTTGAGAATTTTGCATACAAAGTAATTCGTAATCTTCAATCTACACAATTAAGTCTTAATGCTTTGGATAAAGTATACCGAGTGAGATTTGGGAATATAATTAAGTATATTGAGGAAGCGTTAGAATCATATGAATTGGAGAGTATCTATACTATCAAGAAACTCAAACAAAAAATAGAGTTAAAAAATAAAATAAAGAGGAGAAATTAATGAAAAAAGCACTTATTGCAATAGGAGATTTTGAAAGCGGTAAAAATCTAATCTCTCAAATTCTTGATTTCTTCTTTGATTGGATTACAGAAATACATCTGTTGTATGTAATTGATAGAGAAAATGTAGAGCATCTAGCTAGTTATAGAAACACAACTATCGAACATATTCTAGAAGAATATCACAGTCAGTATGCTAACATTCTTGAAAAACTCAAACTTGCTTTTTCAGATACTCATTTGTTAATGACTTCTGAACTAGATCAAGGATTAGTTGCTGAAAGAATAATTGAAACCTCTAAAACTGAAAAGGTTGATTTCATAGTTATGGGAACAAGGAAGGAAAGTTATACAAAAAGACTATTGAAAAACTATGTTAGGTATGTAGTCGAATTATCAGAAACCCCTGTCTTACTTTTTCCAGTATGAAGTGATGAAAATGAAAAATGAAGAGCTCCCCGAAAAAGACACTGAAGGCAGTCCTTTAACAAGACTGATTATCAAAATCAAGAATGCTGCAGAAGAAGAAGCTAAAATAATAAATAGGGAAGCTAAACAAAAATTGGAAGAGATAGAAAAAGGAACCAAAAAGCTTGTTGATGAAGTTAAAAAACAAGAGTTAGAAAAAGAAAAGTCTAGATTGGATTTTATTAGAAAAAGAACAGAAACGGAATTTGAACAAAAAGCAAAGAGAATAATTATTCAAGCTAGAGAAAGTATAATTGATCAGGTCTTTGAGCAAGTAAAAAAGGAAATGTTAGTATTGAGAGATAATAAAGGATATTCAAAATATTTAGAAAATCTTCTCATTGATACGATAAGGAACATCACAGCACAAAGAATGAAAATAATTGCAGATAAAAAGGATAAGGAAATATTAAATAAAATCACATCAAATATCGCTAAAAAGGAAAAGGTAAACTTCAAAGTAGATGTCTCGTCTTTGAAGACACAAGGTGGGTTCATTCTCACAGATGATTATGGGAGAATTAGGATTGATTATACAATTGAAAACACATTGAAAGCCAGTAGAGATAAAATTAGAACTAAAATAAATGAGATTCTGTTTGTATAGGTGAAGAAAATGGGTTTATTTCCAGATAAAATGTTGAAAGCAACGATAATAACACCGAAAGAGGTGTTTCCTCAAGTAGTTATTAGAATAGCTGAAACTGAAAGTTTGATGGTAAAGCACAATATATCAATAGAAGGATTGGAAGACTTTTATCCATCATCCAAAATGGAAACAATTAGACACTTAGAATCGGCTTATAAAGATCTTATAATTCAAATTCCTGAGCCAAAGGAGAAATTTAGACAAAAAATAGCTAGAGCTTATAAAAAACAGAAAACTATATCACCTATTTTTAAGAACTGGGAGAATTTAGAAGATATTGAAACAAAACTAGAAAATCAGATTAATAATTTTAACAGTGAACTTAAGAATTTAAAGAATAAGTTGGAAGAACTTACTGAATTAAAAGAAAATGACCAACTAATTGCTAAAGGTTTTAGACTTATAGAAGAAGAACAGCCTTATAACGTAGATTCTGATGAGAGTGCATTAATAGGTGTATTAACAACATCTAGAATTGAAGATGCGGAAAACTTTGTTTCCCATTTTAAGAAACACGAAGTAATTTCCTTAGTTAAAGACAGACACTTTGTTTACGTTAAAGGAAAAAAGGGAGAAATATCCAAACTTATCAAAGAATTATCTATTGTAAGATGGTATGAATACAATTATCAAGGTCCGATTCATTTAGAAAAAACTGAACTTGAGGAAGAAATTCTAGATGAATTTAATACCTTAAGTGAAGAAGTTTCTAAAATTGAAAATGACCTAAAACAATTTGCAATAAAACATAAAGAGGATATTGTTGCAATAAAATTGTCAATCGAAAGCTATAGTCACTTCTTAAACATATACGTTTCCGCAAAGCAAACTAAGAAAATAGTAGTTTTTCAAGGATGGGTATCAGAAAAGGAAATTGGGATAATTGAGGAAACTATAGCTGAATTTCCAGAGGTAATACTGGAATATGATGAACCTCCAGAAAAGATGAAAAACATCCCCGTTGCTATAGCAAAGAATCCTATTAAGAGTGCATTTCAGAATATTGTAGCTCTTTATGGACTTCCTGCATCTAATGAGGTTGATCCAACGATTTTCTTAATTTTTACATTTAGTATTTTCTTTGGAATTATGTTTGGTGATGTAGGTCATGGTCTAATTTTTCTTGTAATTGGTTTAACTGGAGTATTAGCAAGAGGGTTGAAGAAGAGTATTAGACAAATGTTTCTACTTGTACTAGTAATGGGTATAACTTCGTCAATTATGGGATTCATTTTTGGTGAAGCCTTTGGTATTCATATTGTTGAAATATTAGGGATTAGAGAACATGGGTATACTAACCCAGTATATCTATTTGGATTAGAATATCCGTTTATAAGTCCAATTAAGGATTTAGTAGAAATTTTCAACTTAACTTTAATCATAGGAGCTCTTCATGTCATATTAGGAATAGTTCTTAGAGTAATAAATCAGATAAAACGCAAGGAGTATTCAGAAATATTAGAACAAACAACTCCTCAAGTTTTTCTTTATGCAGCAATTATATATTTTCTCTCAAGTCTGGAAATTCTAAACATTGGAATTGATCCAGCAGGTAGAGGTTTTCTTCTAGTTGGGCTTGTCTCTGTCATTATTGGAGTAGGATTAACGCTGCTTGGACATGGGATTGTGGCCATCTTGTTTAAAAAGAAGAGAAAAAATATATTTCGTAGTTTTCTTAGTGGAATGGGGATGGGATTAATACACCTTCTAGAATCATTCAGTTCTTTCATAAGTAACACTATTTCTTATGGAAGAATGCTTGCAATGCTCATTGCTCATGCTGTTTTCCTGAGTGTTATTAATGCATTAGCTGATCAAGTTGGATTTATTCTCTTTAAAATACTAATTCTAGTATTTGGTAATATCTTTGTACTAGTTCTT
>JAGLOH010000480.1 GCA_023139025.1 Candidatus Heimdallarchaeota archaeon
AGGATTAACATATTTTCTACCATCCATAGCTGCTGATGCTTTGGCGGAGATGGTCATCCAAAGACTAGCTCGGGGACTAGCACCCATGTAAACCTCTTCGCTTTCTCTAGTTAAAGTAACAATTCTAACAATATACTTAGAAAGTTCTTCAGATATACTAACTTCTTTTCTAACAATCTTTTGTAAAATTATTACTTCCTCAGCAGTCATTACTGGAACAATATCTTCTAGTTTATCATAAGAATCATATTCGCCAGTGAACCGATCGACTATCTCAGTTTCCTCGTCTTCTGTGGGATAGGAGACTAAAACCTTGAAAGCAAATCTGTCGATCTGTGCTTCAGGTAAAGGATAAGTTCCCTCAGTTTCAATTGGATTTTGAGTCGCAAAAACTATGAACGGTTCTGGCAGAGCTGTTGTTTGTTTTTCTATTGTTACCTGTTTTTCCTGCATGCTCTCTAACATTGCTGCCTGTGTTTTTGGTGGTGCTCTGTTAATCTCGTCTGCTAGTAACAAGTTTGTAAATACCGGTCCTTCCTTGAAGTAAAAATCTCCCGTTTCTGGTTTATAAGCCATTACTCCTGTAACATCAGAAGGCATCAGATCTGGTGTGAATTGTATTCTTTTGAAATCTGCTGATATTGCTTTTGCAAGTGCTCTAACCATTAAGGTCTTTGCTATTCCTGGTACACCTTCAAGTAAAACGTGACCGTCTGCTAAAACAGCTGTAATCATCGCGTTAATTACCTCTTTTTGCCCTACAATCACTTTACTCATATTAGTGTAAATTTCATTAATTTTTGTTGAAATCGTTTTCAAACTAGTTTTTGAAGTCTTTGTGCTCTTTCGAGATTTGGTTTTCTCCTTAGAACTCATGTCTAACACTCCTTAAGATTATGTGACAAATTCCCTTATAAAAGTATTTTAATGATAGAAATTAAAACTAACGGAAAAACAAAAAAAAATGTTTCTAGATTAAGTTGCTTCCTCAACTTTTTCTTTTTCAACATCTATTTGTACAGTTTCCTCCCATTCTTCATCAAATGTCCACTGAGAAAGAGATATGGTAAAAGTTGCATCAGTTGATCCTGGACATTCTATCCTTATTGTCACGTGATCCTTGGAAACTTCCTCTATTTCAGGATGTAAACAGTTTTCTTCAAGAATATCCATTAAAGCAGCTACATATGTATCAGAGATAGTATTGATACTTCCCTCTTGTATTTTTAAACCCACTTCATCCAGTTTATAGCAAGTTTTTCTACCTACACTAAATTTTGATACAAGATTAGCTTGTACCATTCTATCTGCGTGATGACGAACTGTGTCATGATGAATTCCTAAGGATTTAGCTATTAGGGTTTGATGACATCCTTCATTATTTAAAATGTAAGCAAAGATTTTCCTTGCTGTAGAATGTTTGAGAACAACAAAAGCTTTTTCGACATCTTCAGAACGTAAAGTTCTCGAAAAATAAACTCTTTTTCCACCAAATTTGGTAGATTTAATAAGCATAGATTCTTCTAGCTTTCTTAAATGCCAATTAATAGTACCATGCGGTGCAGTTAAAGCACTAGATAATTCAAAAAAATATACACCTGGGGTCTCACACACAAGACGGTAAAGCTCTCTACGTAATGGATGGAGCAGCAAAGTGAGACGTTTTTCCTTTA